>NZ_JAMOIE010000021.1 GCF_024448935.1 Stutzerimonas stutzeri | reverse complement strand
AACTTGACCACCACAGCCAAGTCAGTTGCGCTTACGCGCAACGCGCCATACCTGGCGCACCATAAAAAACGCGGCCTTTGGGGCCGCGTTGCGTTGATGGACCACCGCCCGCACCCGGTCGGTCAGTGGTCCCCGCACTGATAGCGTGCGAGCAAGTCAGCCGGCGCGCTGGAGCGAATGCGCCAGGTGCTCCGAGTTGCCGTACCGAGCTTAGAAGAAGCCCAGCGGGTTGATGTCGTAGCTGATCAGCAGGTTCTTGGTCTGCTGGTAGCTGTCGAGGATCATCTTGTGGTTCTCGCGACCGACACCGGATTTCTTGTAGCCACCGAATGCAGCGTGCGCCGGGTACAGGTGGTAGCAGTTGGTCCAGACACGACCGGCCTTGATGCCGCGGCCCATGCGATAGGCGCGGTTGATGTCACGGGTCCAGACGCCAGCACCGAGACCGAATTCGGTGTCGTTGGCAATCGCCAGGGCTTCGGCCTCGTCCTTGAACGTTGCGACGCCGACCACAGGCCCGAAGATCTCTTCCTGGAACACGCGCATCTTGTTGTGGCCCTTGATCAGGGTCGGCTGCACGTAGTAACCGGTGGCAAGGCCCCCTTCCAGCTTCTCGGCGGCGCCGCCTGTGAGGATCTGCGCGCCTTCCTGCTGAGCAATTTCCATGTAGGAAAGAATTTTGTCGAACTGCTGTTCGGACGCCTGCGCACCAACCATGGTGTCGATGTCCAGCGGGTCGCCACGCTTGATCGCCTTGATCTTCTTCATCACCACTTCCATGAAGGGTTCGAAGATCGACTCCTGAATCAGCGCACGCGATGGGCAACTGCACACCTCGCCCTGGTTGAAGAAGGCCAGTACCAGACCTTCAGCGGCTTTCTCGATGAAGGCCGGTTCGGCCTGCATGATGTCTTCGAAGAAGATATTTGGCGACTTCCCGCCCAGCTCCACAGTACTTGGAATGATGTTCTCGGCCGCGTAACGCATGATCTGCGAGCCCACCGGGGTGGAGCCAGTAAAGGCGATCTTGGCAATCCGGGTGCTGGTAGCCAGTGCTTGTCCTGCTTCCTTGCCGAAGCCTTGCACGATGTTCAGCACACCGGCCGGCAACAGATCACCGATCAGCTCAGCGAATACCATGATCGACAGCGGCGTCTGCTCGGCCGGCTTGAGCACCACACAGTTGCCGGCTGCCAGGGCCGGCGCCAGTTTCCAGGCCGCCATCAGCAGCGGGAAGTTCCATGGAATGATCTGCCCGACCACACCTAATGGCTCGTGGAAGTGGTAGGCCGCGGTGTGTTCGTTGATCTCGGCGGCGCTGCCTTCCTGGGCACGGATGCAGCCGGCGAAATAACGGAAATGATCGGCCGCCATCGGCACGTCGGCGGCCAGGGTTTCGCGAACGGCCTTGCCGTTGTCCCAGGTTTCGGCGATGGCCAGTTTTTCCAGGTTGGCTTCGATACGATCGGCAATCTTCAGCAGCACCAGAGCGCGGTCCTGTGCCGAGGTTTTGCCCCAGGCGTCGGCGGCGGCATGGGCGGCATCCAGAGCGCGCTCGACATCCTCGCCCCCGGAACGCGGGAATTCGGCGATGACTTCACCATTGACCGGCGAGGTGTTGACGAAATACTCACCCTTGACCGGCGGAACGAATTCACCGCCGATGAAATTTCCATAACGTGGCTTGAAGGAAATGACGGAACCTTCCGTACCGGGTCGGGCGTAGATCATGAGCGGCCTCTCTAGTTTTTCTGCTTGTCGGAGCCTGACCGGACATGGACAGGACATGAAAAGATCTTAGACAGCCCAACCGCTTGCCCGGAATGCGCCCAAGGAATAGATGTGCTCCTCATTTGGTAGTAGATGTAAGGACGCTGTCCGGGTCCGATGCCACTGCCACTGCCAGCATATCGAGGCGGTCGCCATGGACATGAACACCGCTTTCGACCTGGAAGTGCAGCGGCGCTGCCCTCAAGCCGAAGCGGCCTACGACCCGTTCCATGTGGTGGCGCGCTACGGTCGTGAGGTAATCGACCGTATCCGCCTCGACCAGGCCAGCCTCCTGCGCGATGACCCAGCGCGCAAGGCAAGATGACCAAGCGCATGGCCTGTGGTTTCCGGGACTCGGACTGCTTCTTTCTGAAAATCAAGGCCGCTTCCCCGGGAAAGCGCGATGAACCTTTTTATTCGATATCCAACAGAACGACGACCGACTAAGCCAGCGCCTCGCCCCACCTTGAGGTTGCCGGATAGAGTGACCGAGTGTTACAGATAAGACTTTAAGGGAGTATTCGATGATCCAAAGCAGACTTGAGAATTGTTCGATTCTGCTGCTGGCGGGCGGACGGGGACAGCGCATGGGCGGGCGAGACAAGGGGCTCGTAGACTGGCATGGCAAACCCCTTTTGGCATGGCCGCATCGCATCGCTCGGCCCCTGACGGATGATCTCCTTATTTCCTGCAACCGCAACCAAACGCGTTACGCCGCTTTTGCCGACCGAGTGGTTAATGACGATGAGCCGGATTTTCCAGGGCCGCTCGCTGGCATACGAGCCGGGCTCGCAGCGGCTTACCACCCCTGGATGATGGTGCTGCCCTGCGACGCCCCTCTGATAGACGAAGCATTGCTAAGACAACTGTACGCAACGGCACAACAAGAGCCCGACACGCCCCTGATGATTCGAAGAGGGCCACAGTGGGAACCATTGTTCTGTATCATCCCGGTCAAACTCGCCCCCGCTATCGAGGCCGCCTGGCAGATGGGCGAACGAAGCAATTTGAAAGCGCTACTGACGCTGCAGGGGCGCGCCCTTGATCTCCATACAAACGACCCGCGCCTGGCCAACCTGAACTCACCGGAGCTGCTTTCGCAGCAGGTACCTCCCGAGGGAACTTAGGCGCGTCGAACGCCGTCACAGATTCGCCGTCACAGATTGAAACTACAGAGGAGATACAACATGCGCACAATTACCGGGCCCGCTCTGGCCGCCCTGGTCGGAATGACCCTCCTTACCGGTTGCTCGAACCCCAGCGTCATCACGCTCAACGACGGTCGCGAAATTCAAACGCTGGACCAGCCCGAATATGACGACGAAGCAGGCTTCTATGAGTTTGAAGGCATTGACGGGAAACCGGGCCGAGTAAACAAGGATCAGGTCCGCACCGTCGAAGAGCTCTAGCTCATCGCTCTTTCGGGGCCATGCATCATCCTCGGCGCTGGTGAAAAAGCCTTCGCCAGACGCTTGTGAAGCAAAACTTTTTATGTAGAATGCGCGCCATCTTCGGAGCGTAGCGCAGCTTGGTAGCGCGTCTCGTTCGGGACGAGAAGGTCGCTGGTTCGAATCCAGTCGCTCCGACCAGAAACCCCGACATCAGCCTGAAAGGCTTGATGCAGAAACCGGCCATCGGCCGGTTTTTTCGATTCTCGGCCGGTTTTTTCTTTCCAGCCGAGCAGCACGATCCGCTGTTCGCTGCAGATCGCGCGGCATTCTGTCGCGTCTTGTGAGCGGAATCCCGCTACAGCCACGCCCTGCTTATCACCGCAAAAACCAAACGACTTGTTCCATTTCAAACGGCCAGTCCAATTCGGCCCCCGTATCGACTCGCCGCAGCACCGGTATACGCAAACCATAGTCGTCGACCCATTCCGGCCTTTCCGCTATTTCCAGCAACTCGACCAACAACCCATGCGCCACCAACGGCCAAACCACCGCCTCGGCTTGCTCACACAGGTGGCAACCCAGCGTTCCAAACAGTTGGCATTCGGGAAGATGCATAAGTGCGGCTCATCGGAACTGGCGTGTAATTCTAGCAGGCCGATCAGGATGCGGCTGCCGTTCGCCAACCTCGTTTTTATGACCTAGAGCAACAAAAGTGCGACCTTGAACCCCCTCAAACGACAGTTTGATTTTCCGGAATCGACGGGAAGCGGGTAAACGGCTAGGATGCGGCAACCCAGGCGGTCACGGAGCCGCAGGGCCGGATGTGTATGTACCTATCGGCAGGGGCACTTGATGTCTGCATCAAATTGCAGTAAATACAACTGCCGAGTGGTTTAGCCGACGCTTCCATGCTTGAGCCGTAAAGACTAAAGTCTAAAGGCTCCAATGATTATGTAGTGCTTTATTGCATGGCGCCGTAAGAGCGACTTCAGAGCATCATCCAACGAGGAGAAATAAGAAATGCTCAAGACCCCAATCGCCCGGGGCGTGGCAATTGCCACACTGGGAACAACACTGGCCATCCCGACCATGGCTCAAGCCGCGTTCATCGACGATACGAAGGCTAGCCTGGAACTGCGTAACTTCTATTACAACCGCGACTATCGTCAGGAAGGCGCGGGCCAATCCAAGCAAGACGAATGGGCGCAAGGCTTCCTGCTGCGCATAGAGTCGGGTTATACCGAAGGCCCTGTAGGTTTCGGTGTCGACGCTCTCGGCCTGCTGGGCGTGAAGCTCGACTCGAGCCCGGACCGCACCGGTACCGGTATCTTGCCAGTCGGCGCTTCGGGCGCCCCGGATGATTATTCCGAGCTGGGTCTGACCGCCAAGGCTAAAGTCTCCAAGAGTATTCTGAAAGTCGGCACGCTGCAGCCTAAGAACATGGCGATCGCCACCAGCGACAGCCGTCTGCTGCCAGCAGTAATGCGTGGGGCCCAGCTGGTTTCCAACGAGATCGATGGTCTGACTCTGGACCTGGGCTATATCGACCAGATCAACAACCGGAACTCGACGAACTATGAAGACATGGGCGTCAATACTGCCGGCAAGAACATCACCGGCATTAGCGGCGTAGAGTCCGACGAGCTTGTTTTCCTCGGTGGCACCTACAAGGTCACCAAGGACCTGAGTGCCGCCTATTACTACAGCAACCTGGAAGACTTCTACAAACAGCATGCGCTGAACCTTATCCATGTGCTGCCGATCGCTGATAACCAGTCGCTGAAGACCGACCTGCGTTACCAGCGCTCCAAGGACGACGGCAACACCAACGTCGACAACAAGGCCTTTGGCGCCATGGTCACCTACTCGCTCAGTGGCCACAGCCTAGGCCTGGGCTACCAGAAGATGTCCGGCGACACCGGCTTTGCCTATGTCGGCGGCAACATCGATCCCTACCTCGTCAACTACGTACAGATCGGTGACTTCGCCAAGACCGACGAGAAGTCCTGGCAAGCACGCTACGACTTCAACTTCGCCTCCATCGGCATCCCCGGCCTGACCTTCATGACCCGCTACCTCAGCGGTGATAACTTCGACCGCGCTGGCGTGTCGGAAGGCAAGGAATGGGAACGCGACACCGATATCGGCTACACCTTCCAAGAAGGCGCGCTGAAAAACCTGAACCTGAAGTGGCGTAACGCTACCTTCCGCAGCAATGGCACCGGCAACGACATGGACGAAAACCGTCTGATCGCCAGCTACACCATCCCGCTGATGTAATAGCGGCTACAGCATGAAAATGCCGTAGTATGAAAACCCGCTTCGGCGGGTTTTCTGTTTTGTGCCTTACCATTTCTTCGCGAAGCCATACGAAAGCTGGCGCACCGGCTAAACACAAGGATCAGATAATCGATCCCCAAACGAAGCGGGAACCTTGTGCCAACAGCATGCTCGAAACTCTAAGCATCGGGACCTGTCGTCCCTGCGAGACTCAAGAGGAACTGCAGATGTCTACCGAATCGACTTTCGGCACCAGCGACAACACGCCAATCCCTGACGGAACGACCGAAACCCACACCTCGTCCCTGATCGACAAGTCCGCTCATCGTCGCAATCTGCAGGCAGCTCAGAAGGCACTCATCGAAGAGTTCCATACGCTGATCGGCGATACCGAGCGCCTGCTCAAGCATACGCAGGATACTGCCGGCACCCAGACTGAAGAGCTCCGCGGTAAGATCAACGCCAACCTCAGTCGGGCCCGCCAGATGCTCAAGGATCAGGAAGGCAGCCTGAAAGAACAGGGCCAGGCCGCCATCCAATGCACCGAGGAGTATGTTCATACACACCCATGGCAATCGATTGGCATCGCGGCGGGAGTAGGTTTCCTCTTCGGCTTGATTACCCGCCGCTGATGTGGGGAACGGATCCAATGGAAACCAGACACGCTGACGAAGCCCCAGCGCCTTCCATCAAAAAGATGGGTAGTGCGCTTGCCGGCCTCGTACAAGGGCATCTGGAGCTCATCGGAATCGAGATTCAGGAAGAGCGGGCGCGGCTGTTCAAGCTCTTTCTCCTCGCTAGCATCAGCCTGATACTTGGGTTGTTGATTCTGGTAGGGCTCTCGGCGGCGTTCGTGATTGCCTTCTGGGACAGCAACCCCATCGCGGCGATTCTGGTGCTCTGTGTGCTGTACGCAATTGTTCTGACAATATGCATCAGCCGCGCAATGCGCCTCGCCAAGGAGAGCGCTTCGCCCTTCCAGGCGACGGTTGAAGAACTGGCCCGCAATCGGGAGCGTCTACTGCCATGAGCCTTCCTCTTAGTAGCTCCAGTGACCTAGCCATGCGCAAGGACTTGGTTCGGTTACGCATGGAGATGAACCGCCAACAGCTCCTGTATCACTCACAGCCGTTAATCCACCCTTTCCAACGAATCAAGGGAATGGTCGCGAGCCGTGGCACGACCTCAGCGCACCATAGCGGAAAAGGTCCACTGATGCTTGCCGCGACGGTGGGGCTTACTCTCTTTGGCCGTCGACTGGGCAAGGTGGGCAAACTGGCCAGGGTGGGCATAATGCTCTATCCCCTGATCCGCAGGCTGCGGCACTAGCCGTAGAAGTGGTTTTCTTGCGCGTGACTCAGGTGACACAAGCCCCAGGCAAATGCTGATGGTCTCGCGGCCAGCGATTCCTGTAGGCTGGCAGCCATCTACAGGAATGGTTACCAGGCTGCTCAGTTGTGCGTTGAGAGGAATCCGATCCGCTGAGCAAGCCGCCCCCACTGGCGACATCAAGGAGGTTGCTCTTTGGACTGGCATACGCTGCTCAATCGTGAGCGGCTCGGAAAATCTGTACACAGCAACGAAGAGCTTGGTCGAAGTCCATTCCACAAGGACCATGACAGGATCATCTTTTCCGGTGCGTTCCGCCGGCTTGGGCGCAAAACCCAGGTGCATCCGGTATCAAGCAACGATCATATTCACACACGCCTTACCCATTCGTTAGAGGTCAGCTGCGTTGGCCGCTCGCTCGGCATGCGCGTGGGTGAAGTGCTTCGCGATGACATGCCAGAATGGTGCAGTCCAGCAGACCTTGGCATGGTGATCCAGTCCGCCTGTTTGGCTCACGATATCGGCAATCCGCCGTTCGGCCACTCCGGAGAGGATGCCATCCGCCATTGGTTTCAACAGGCTGCCGCGCGTGGTTGGCTGGATGACATGAGCAATGCCGAACGCGCTGATTTTCTCAATTTCGAGGGCAACGCCCAAGGTTTCCGGGTGCTCACCCAGCTCGAATACCATCAGTTCGACGGCGGCACACGCCTGACCTACGCAACGCTGGGAACTTACCTCAAGTACCCCTGGACATCGCGTCATGCAGAGGCGCTTGGCTACAAGAAACACAAGTTCGGTTGCTACCAGAGCGAGCTGCCGTTGCTTTCGCAGATAGCCGCTAAGCTCGGCCTTCCAAAGCTGGACGAGCAGCGCTGGGCGCGTCACCCCCTGGTCTATCTGATGGAGGCTGCCGACGATATTTGCTATGGGCTCATCGATCTCGAAGACGGCCTGGAGATGGAGCTTCTGCAATATGGCGAGGTTGAAGCCCTGCTTCTGAACCTGGTGGGTGATGACGTGCCTGAAACCTATCGGCAGCTGGGCTCCGAAGGTTCACGCCGGCGCAAGCTGGCGATCCTCAGGGGCAAGGCCATCGAGCACCTCACAAACGCCGCCGCGAAAGCTTTCGTCGAGCAACAGCAGGTATTACTGACCGGCCACCTCACTGGCGACCTGGTCGAGCATATGCATGGCCCAGCCAAGCAATGCGTCCTGCAGGCCAAGGCAATGGCCCGGGAAAAGATCTTCCAAGACAAGCGCAAGACACTGCACGAGATTGGCGCCTATACGACACTCGAAATACTGCTCAACGCCTTCTGTGGCGCAGCGCTGGAGCAACACGGGGGGCGCACGCCGTCGTTCAAGAATCGCCGCATCCTGGATCTGCTCGGTAACAACGCACCAGATCCTGACTGGCCGCTGTATCAATCGTTTGTTCGAATGATCGACTTCATCGCCGGCATGACCGACAGCTTTGCCACCGAGATGGCCTGCGAAATGACCGGACGCTCGAGCCCGAAGTGAGCCTGATGAAGAAGTCGTTATGGAAGTATGTCGGTTGGCAGCCTGGGCGCCCCGCCTGGGGCGCTGCCGCGGTCGCTGGCCTGGGTTGCGCCCTGCCCTTGATGCTGGGACTGTTTAGCGGGCATCCGGGCTTTCTTTGGGCGACGGTTGGTGCATTCCAGGCGGCAAAGGCGAACCCACTCCACCGCCTCGGCATGTTGCGAATGCTGCTCTTGATTGGGCTCGGCGCCGGTAGCGCCGGGCTTGGCTTCTGGTCAGCGACACACCCCCTGATCAGTCTCGGCCTGTTTGCCTTTTACGGCCTGTTGCTAGCCTGGCTGCAACGATATGGCAGCGAGGCCGGTAAGCTCGGGATAGGTCTGGCCATCTGCTTGTGTCTGGGCCAGGGCCAGCATGGCATTGGCGATTTCAACAATCCTCAGGCGATTGCCGCGCTGTTCGCCCTGGGCGGCCTTTGGGTCACTCTTCTGGCGTTCGGCCTCCGAGGCATGCATGGCTTGCGTATGTGGCCGTACATGCCACGACTGTTGAGCTTGTTGAAAGTGTTGCGCCGCCGAGCACGGCGCATACCGATTCGCCAGTGGCGCCTGCACGCAATTAACTACATGCTGGCAGCAGCGATTGGCGGCCTGATCGTAACCCTGGCAGATCTGCCACGAGGCTACTGGCTGACGCTTGCGGTTTTCACGACTCTGCAGATGGACCTTCAGCGCAGCTTCGTCCGCGCCCTGCAAGCCAGCATCGGGATCTTCTGCGCAGCGGCGGTATTGATCTATATGGGCCACAGCCTGACCGATCCGCCCATGATGGTCATGATCATGCTGCCGCTGGTAATGCTCAGCCGGGCATTCCAGTCACACCACTATGGGTTATTCGTTCTGCAGACAACCTTGAGCTTCGTTCTGCTGGCCGAAACCTTGGCGCAAGATTGGGATTTGCCACAGCTGCGTTTGATTAATGCCGCCATTGGCGTGGGCGTGGCGCTGGTGGTTACCTTACTCATGTACCTACTGCGCCGGCTTGTCACCCGGATTGCGCTGCGCAAATCCAGGCAATCAGCCGCAACCGATCAGGGCAGGGATGACTCGATCATGCCTTGGCGTTGATCTCGTTTTCCGGGTACCAAACGTCCATCAATGGGCTCACATTGGATTCGGACAGTTCATCACGGCCCTTGAGCCAAGCCTCTACCTGACCGCGCTGCTCTTCATTGACCGAGCCGCGCCTGGCCAGGCAGACGAAACCGTAATCTTCACCGCCAATATAGCCCAGGCCGTTGATCTCGATGGCTTCGTTCAGGAAGGCTTCAAGAAACGCATCGACCGCCTTGGCTTCGAGACCATCACGGTAGGTCAGACTGACCTCGAAACCCAATTCCTGGAATTCGTCGATACAGAGTTTTTTGCGCAAACGACGCGAGCGATTGGTAGCCATTGATTCGGTCCTTACATAACGATAATAACGGCGCGCACTCTAACAGCAACGGAAGGCCAGTGCGATTGCCGGGCCGACCTGCCAGGCCAATATTTCCGAAACGGCGACATCTCGCTAAGTCTTTATTTGCAGGGAAGGGAGCCAGACGTCTACGCTTGTCGGATGAGAAGCACGTCACTTCTCGGACGTGGGCATAATGGCCCGCCATTCTTCCCTGAACGCTGTAGGGAACCTCTATGTCATTGATCTCGAGTCCGTCTGCCCCAGCCAATCGGAGCGGCGCGATTAGCCAGTTCCTCTCCCGTGTCGCCGCCGCCGCGCTAGCGCTGCCGCTGGCGTTTCCCGCCTTCGCCGAAACCGTCAATCAGACCTTACCGCCCCGCGTGGCGCAGGCGCTCAAGGCAAACAAGATCGAGAACAGCGCCCTTTCCGTCGTCATGCTACCGCTCAATGGCACGGGATCACCGACATTCGTCAATGCGGACGTCTCGGTTAACCCAGCCTCCACCATGAAGCTGGTCACGACGTACGCCGCGTTGGAACTATTGGGTCCCAACCACCAGTGGAAGACCGAGTTCTATGCTGACGGACCGATTGAGAACGGCACGCTAAACGGCAACCTTTACCTCAAGGGCGGCGGTGATCCGAAGCTCAACATGGAAAAGCTCTGGTTGCTGCTGCGAGATCTGCGCGCCAACGGCGTCGAGACCGTTACGGGCGATCTTGTCCTCGACCGCAGCCATTTCATGCAACCGACATTGCCGGTCTTCGACGACGATGGCAATGACAAGAACAAGCCTTTCCTGGTCGGACCAGATGCACTCTTGGTCAATCTCAAGGCCCTTCGTTTCATCGCCCGCAACGATGACGGCAACGTCAAGGTCTTGGTCGAGCCGCCAATCGCCACCGTTCAGATCGACAATCGCATTCAGGCATTGCCAAAAGCCAAATGCCCGGACTGGCCCGACATTCGCTACAACCCGATCGAAAACGGTACTGGGGTAACCGTGGTCGTCACCGGCAAGCTGCCGGCTGGATGCAGCGGACAGACTTACCTGTCAGTACTCGACCACCAGCGCTACGCCGCCGGTGCGGTCCGGGCGATCTGGAAGGAGCTTGGCGGCACTATCCTCGGTGAGGATCGAGTAGCGCCGGTGGCCAAGGATGCAAAGATGATTGCGCGAGCCTATTCGCCAGATCTGGTTGAGATCATTCGCGATATCAACAAGTACAGCAACAACACCATGGCAAGGCAGTTGTTCCTGAGCTTGGGCGCCGAATTCCGTAACGAAGCGGATGCGGATGACTCCATGGCCGCGCAGCGGGTCATCCGCCAGTGGCTGGCGAAAAAGGGTTTGATTTCGCCGCACCTGGTCATCGAGAACGGATCCGGCCTGTCGCGGGCCGAACGCGTCAGCGCTCGAGAGCTGGCCAGCCTGCTACAAGCCGCTTGGAAAAGCCCCTACGCGGCAGAGTTCATATCATCCATGCCGCTGGCCGCAGTGGACGGCACCATGCGCAAGCGCTTACGCAATACAGGGGTTGCCGGCAAGGCGCACGTCAAGACCGGAACGCTGAATACTGTGCGCGCGATTGCAGGCTATAGCCGCGACAACGACGGCAATACCTGGGCCGTCGTCGCGATACTCAACCATCCGCGCCCGTGGGGCGCTTCCGCGGTGCTGGATCAGGTGCTGGTGAGTCTGTACAGCCGTCCGGCCAACGAAAATACCGCGCAACGTTAGTCAGTTCAGTGCTGGCGTCGAGAGACCGCCGCCGGCGCTGGGCTTGCAACAGCAACGCTGGATAACCGCCGCAGGGCATCACGCGTGTGCTGCGCTGGGACCGCAACGCAGTAGCGCCCCACCCCCGGAAGTCGATCAGCGTGCCTGAAGTTTCCAGGCACGATGGATCGTGCTGTTGCGGCGGAAATCCTCGTCCAGAGTGGCACTGGTAATTTCCTCCACGGCGTAGCGCTCGGCCACGCCCGCGTCGAGCACGAACTTGCGGAAGTTGTTGGAGAAATACAGGGTGCCGCCAGCGGCCAATCTGGCCATCGCCAGGTCGAGCAAAGCGACATGATCGCGCTGGACATCGAATACCCCCTCCATGCGCTTCGAGTTGGAGAACGTCGGCGGGTCGATAAAGATCAGATCGTATTCGCCACGATCCTCATCCAGCCAGGCCATGACGTCAGCCTGCTCCAGACGTTGTCGATCCGACAGGCCATTCAGTGCCAGATTGCGTCGCGCCCAATCCAGATAGGTTTTCGACAGGTCAACACTGGTCGTGCTGCGCGCGCCGCCCTTGGCCGCGTGAACGGTGGCAGTTGCGGTGTAGCAATACAGGTTCAAGAAGCGCTTGCCAGCCGCCTCGCGCGCGATACGCTGACGCATCGGCCGATGATCAAGAAACAGCCCGGTGTCGAGATAGTCGGTGAGATTCACCAATAGCTTGGCATCGCCCTCCATGACTTCAAGAAAGGTTCCCTGACTGGCCTGACGCTCGTACTGCCGCGTTCCACGCTGGCGCTCACGACGCTTGACCACTACACGGTCCCGGGAAATGCCCAGCGCCTGAGGGATGGCGCCCAACGCGTCGTACAGTCGCGCCTGGGCTTTCTCAGGGTCAATCGAGCGCGGCGGGGCATATTCCTGCACATGCACCCAGTCGCCATATAGATCGATCGCCAGGGCATATTCGGGCATGTCGGCATCGTACAGGCGGTAGCACTGGATGCCTTGCTTGCGAGCCCATTTGCCCAGAAGCTTCAGATTTTTCTGCAGCCGGTTGGCGAACATCTGGCCGCCTTCACTGAGGCGCGCCAACTCCTGCACAGGTTTGTCTTCGTCCTTTTGCTCAGTGGCGGACGACCGTTGGCCCGTGACGAACTGATCCAGTTCGACCTTTATCAACAACAATTTGCAAGGCAGCGCACCGTTCCAGAAGGCGTATTGCTTGTGGCTGCGGATGCCCATGCGCTTGCCCAGCTCCGGTGCGGAGGTCAACACCGCCGCTTCCCAGCCGAGGCACGCCTGTCGCAGTCGCTCGCCGAGGTTCTGGTAGAGGTAGACCAGACTCGCCTCATCGCCCAGACGCTCGCCATACGGAGGGTTGCAGATGACCAGGCCTTTCTGGTTCTGGTCAGGCCGAGGCTCGAACGTCGCCACATCACCCTGATAGACACGGACCCAACTCGCCAGCCCCGCTCGCTCGATATTGTTCTTCGCCGGTTGGATCAGGCGCGGGTCGGCCTCGTAGCCACGGATCCATAATGGCGGCCTGGCCATGCCCGCTTCGGCACGCGCCTGTGCTTCGGCATGCAGACGGTTCCACAGTGCCGGCACATGTCCGAGCCAGGCACTGAATCCCCAGCGTTCGCGGCGGAGATTAGGCGCAATATCGGCCGCCATCATCGCGCCTTCGACAAGAAAGGTGCCGACGCCACACATCGGGTCGGTCAGAGCGCCGCCAGCAGCAGCGATGCGAGGCCAGCCCGCACGAATCAACACGGCGGCGGCAAGGTTCTCCTTCAACGGCGCCGCCCCCTGCTGGAGACGGTAGCCGCGCTGGTGCAGGCTGTGTCCGGACAGATCCAGAGATAGCACCGCCTGCCCACGATCCAAGCGCAGATGGATACGCAGGTCCGGATTCAACTTATCGACACTGGGTCGTTCGCCGGTCGCCGTACGGAGTCGATCGACGATGGCATCCTTGACCTTGAGCGCGCCGAAGTGAGTATTATCGATACCAGATCCATGACCGCTGAATTCAACCGCCAGGCTACCGGTCGCCGCGAGATGCTCCGACCAGTCGACCTGGTGCACACCTTCATACAGCGTTTCGGCGTTCACCGTGGCGAAGCGCTCGATCACCAGCAGTACTCGGTTGGCCAGCCGAGACCAGAGGCACAACCGATAGGCAACCTCCATGCTGGCATAGCCGCGAATTGCCGCGGTTTGCTCACGCGTCTCCTCGAGCCCGAGCGCTTTGGCTTCTTCGAGCAGCAGGCCTTCAAGTCCTTTGGGGCAGGTGAGGATAAGTTCGTGGCGATCAGTCATGGCATGTCCAGTCAATTGTTCGATTCGGTTGGGCAGCCTTCCGAATCTCGATTCGATATCTCGCGCGTTTCCGACTGTCTTTCGTCGCGAAGCAGACGCTGCGGTACAGCATCGGCAGGCAGGGAGCGCTCCCTGCCTGCCTTATGGGGGGTGCTACGGTTTGGTGACCTGGTTATTACAAAATGATCGTTCCCGCTTTGCGGTCATTGGGTTAGAACTCGATTCAGTCCGGCATCGCAACGATGCTGGAAGAACCCGCCACGCCGGCAGCGGGCTTCACCGGCAGTCTATCTGCCAACCTCGCCATGAGGACAACGGAAACACCAGTCAACCACTGAGGGCAATACCCAATGAGAAGACTCAAGCGTGATCCGATGGAACGAGCATTTCTACGCGGTTATCAGCATGGCATACACGGTAAATCTCGCGATCTCTGTCCTTTTTCTCACCCCGAAGTACGCCAAGCCTGGATCAACGGCTGGCGGGAGGGTCGCGGCGACAATTGGGACGGTCTGACCGGCACGGCCGGCCTCCACCGATTGAACGAACTTCACGCGGTCGGCTGACGCAACCACACCGACTTCGACTGGCACGCCCATCCGGGCGGCGGGCTTGAAGCCCGGGGTTCCCATCGGGAGCCCCACCGAAGAACCGCTTAACGATTCGTTTCCTTCCGAAATCGCAGTGCAGCGATGGCGTCCACAGCCTCGCGAATCAGCGCTGGCCCCTTGTATATAAACCCCGTGTAAAGCTGGACCAGGCTTGCTCCGGCCTCGATCTTTTCTGCCGCGTGACGCCCTTGCGTGATCCCTCCAACGGCAATGATAGGCAGGCGGCCCGCCAGGGTTTGCGCCAACACCCGGACGGTGTGGGTGCTCTTTTCTCGCACCGGAGCACCGGAAAGCCCGCCCGCCTCATCGGCATGGGCAAGCCCCGCCACACCGTCACGCCCCAGCGTCGTGTTGGTCGCGATGATCGCGTCCATTCCGGCCTGAAACACCGCTTCGGCGACCCGTCTGATTTCCTCGTCGGCCATATCCGGCGCGATCTTGATGGCCAGCGGCACACGCTTGCCGTGAAGCACTTCAAGGTCTTCGCGGCGCTGGCCTAGCGCGTCAAGCAGTTGCTTGAGCGAGTCACCGAACTGCAGGCTGCGCAGCCCCGGCGTATTGGGCGAGCTGACGTTCACAGCGACGTAACTCGCCTGGTGATAAACCTTGTCCAGGCACAACAGGTAATCATCCTCAGCGCGTGCCACCGGCGTGTCGAAATTCTTGCCGATGTTGATACCCAGGATGCCCTTGAAACGAGCCGCATCGACCCGCTCCAGCAAGGCATCGACGCCGTGATTGTTGAAACCCATACGGTTGATGATGGCTTCGGCCTCGGGCAGCCGAAAAATGCGCGGCTTTGGATTACCAGGTTGCGGTCTCGGCGTCACAGTACCCACTTCGACAAAGCCGAATCCGAGCTGCGACATCCCGCAAATCGCCTCGCCGTTCTTATCCAGTCCGGCCGCCAGCCCCACCGGGTTCGGGAAATCCAATCCCATCACCCGCACCGGCAAACTAGCCGGGACCTTGTTCAACATGGCGTTAAGGCCTAGACGGCCGCCCGCGCCGATAAGATCAAGCGACAGTTCATGGGACGTCTCAGGCGTAAACTTGAAAAGCAGCTGGCGGGCCAGGTTATACATACGCAGCCTAGATCCTGGAAAGTGTGGCGCGGGAGTATAGCAGGGCGGATATTGCTCACAGCGGGCGCAACGTAGCGCCCTTATCTGGATCATCCAAAGCAAGGCGCCTATTCGAGTCGGCGTAGACGAATCAGTTTGCCTTCGGCAGCAAACTCCATCTCGAACGAGCCGAACACACCGGCAGTTGTCAGAAAGGGTCGCAGATGATGTGCCGGCAAACTGACGCGCTTCCCTTCCCGGCTTTTGATCAGGATACGATTGGCGCGCCCCTGATAGACCGCCAGCAGCTTATCGGCGGGCAGTGCAATATCCAGCAAGAGGCTTGGCATGGAAGCTCCCTCATTGATCAGCGCAGCGATTTTGCCATACCGGCTCTCTAGCCGTGACCTGGCGCTGCTGTTGGTTGCCGAACTCGACATAGAAAAGCTCGGCAAATACGGTGCACAGCGTGGACGGCTCTGCCACACTTCGGCCGTTGTCCTATGCGTTCATCTACCACGATGAGCCTGCCCGAGCCGATGCCGCCCGTGACTTCCCGATTCGTCAGATTTGCCCAACACCTTGGATTGACCGGCAAATCGCCGCGTCAGGTCATCCAGCACGCCAGCCAGATCAGCTTAGCCTTTGCCCCGCTTTGCGCGCCGGCGCCGAGCATCTTCTGGCACGACGGCCCGTGTCTGCAGCGATTCGCTGAGCTACCGAGAAGCGCCCTATCCGGTCCGATTCAGGAAGACAAGGCCAAGGCTCACGCTGCGTTGACGCGGCTCGTGCGTCAGGAACAGAGCGCTTATCAATCGCTCGACTTACGGCAGGTTGACGGTCTCGGGGGGCAAGGCACCGACGGAGCAGTCTACCCGACCTTCGAAGCACTGGCCGCCACACCCGCTTGTCGCCAGTTACGCGTGATCAGCTACAGGGATTTCATACGGACCATCAGCGCTGCGCTGCCAGGCTTTAACGAACAGACCCCAATCGAGCTTCGTCAAGCCAGCTGGCTAGGCGAGCGGCTTTACTGGAGTGGCGAACACCATGCCGAAGCCTTCGCCTGTGCGATCGCCTACGCACGGCTGCGGGGGCTGGAGGTCAACCTTGCATGCGAACTCACCGATTACCGGCTCGATGCAGCCGGTCTACAGGCCCTCGATAGTGGCCACCATGCCGTCACCATGCCAGCACAAGCGTGGAGCGACCGAGGATTCATGGGGCTGCTGCTCGAAGCGAAGATTCCCTATGCGCGCTTGGCGCTGCTGCGCAACGCCAACAACTCCGAGCTGCTCTTGCTGGACAAGGGGCAACCCGCTGCGAATGCCCTGGGAGAAGGACTCAAGCTCGCCGGCGCTCCGGATATGGTTCGCTACTTGCGCGACCTGCCGCAGATCACGCGTTTGCGCCTGGGCAACCGGACGCTGCAAGCGGACTGATTTATCCGACGCAGTTGCGACGAAGCCCAGGCATCCCCCTCACCGACCAGCACCATTTCCAGCCGGATAAAAAACGCCGATGCACAAGGCACCGGCGTTTCATCTCAGACTGAATCAGCCGCCAGGAAACCCGGCGGTGAATCGCACCTAGCGTCTCGCACTTTCCAGCGCGAGGTCCTGTAGCTCGCGACCGGCAACAGCGTACATGGCGTAATCCACACTGCTGGCGCTGCGCAGCTCGACCAGCATTCGCCGCCAACGCTCGACCTGGTATTCCCGTTGCTCCAGCCAAAGCTGAACGCGTGCATCCAGGTTTGCAGGCGCGTCAGCCATCTGCAACACCGATACCGTAATGGCACGCTGCTGACTGTCCAAATCATCGCGGAAGCTTTCCCGAGCCAGGGCTTGCCAATTGTTGTCCACCGGCAGCCCCGTCACCTGCTGCAGGTACCAGGGCAACTCCAACGCGCCGCCGACAGCGAAGTAGGCCGCTGCAACTTCAGCGGGTGGCTGCCCTGTTTCATCGGCTGCTTCGAGTATAGGAAGCAGCGTATAGAGATGATTGGTGCCGGCCACCATTCGCGCCAATAACTCGGGGACCCCGGCGTCGGTGTACCGCTCGTAACGCGCCTGCCAAAGCTCGCGTGTTCCGCCCTGCAACAGCGCATCGAGTTTCAACCCGAGCGCCGCGACCCGTGGCCCGAAGTGCCCGACGTCACGTGCGGCGTCCAGCTCGCTTCGACGGTTGCGCAGAAACCAGCGGGTCGCTCGCCGCCCCAGCCGCATCAGTTCGTCCATGAGGTTGAGCTGCAATTCGGCCGGGACCTTGTAATCGAGCGCTTCGATCTGGCGCAACCAGTGGGGCAGGTGAAAGATGTCCCGCACGATTACATAAGCACCCGCAACGTTGGCGGCACTCAGGCCGGTCGCCTCTCTGAGCCGCTGAACGAAGGAGATGCCCATATTATTGACCAGGTCGTTGGCGATCTGCGTGCTGACAATCTCGCGCTTGAGACGGTGTTGCCGCATCGCCGGGCGATACTGCTCGGCCAGCAACTGCGGGAATGCGCTTTCCATCTCCCGAGCAAGATAGGCATCGTCCGGCACGCGAGACTGCAGCAGCGCCTCCTTCAGGTCGATCTTGCTGTATGAAATCAGCACCGACAGCTCAGGTCGCGTCAATCCCTTGCCCTGGTTCGCGCGCTCGGCCAGCACTTCGTCGCTCGGCAGAAATTCAAGCGCGCGATCCAGCAAGCCGTCAACCTCAAGGGAACCGATCAGCCGCTTGTATTCACTGCCGCTCTCATGAGCGCGATGTTCGGCCTGCGACAGCGCCTGGGTCTGCTTGTAGTTGTCATGCAACACCAATTCGGCCACGGCATCGGTCATCTGGAACAACAACTGGTCGCGCTGCTTGCCGGTCATGTCTCCAGCACTGACGATTTCGTTGAGGAGAATCTTGATGTTGACCTCGTGGTCGGAGCAGTTCACCCCACCGGCATTGTCGATGAAGTCGGTGTTTGCCGCGCCGCCCTGCAAGCAGTACTCGACGCGCCCCAACTGGGTGATGCCCAGGTTGCCGCCTTCGCCGATGACCTTGGCGCGCAACTCGTTCCCGTTGACCCGCAGGATGTCGTTGGCCTTGTCGCCAACGTCTGCATGGGTCTCCGCGGTGCTCTTCACATAGGTGCCAATGCCGCCGTTCCACAGCAAATCGACCGGCGCCTTGAGCAATGCGTGGATCAGTTCGGCTGGGGTCAGCTGATCCGCCTCGATCTCGAACCGCGCCTTCATCTGGGGCGTGATCGCGATGCGCTTGGCTGAACGGGGAAACACGCCACCGCCAGCGGAAATCAACGAACAATCGTAATCGGTCCAGGATGAGCGCGGCATGTCGAACAGGCGCTGCCGCTCGACAAAGCTGCGCGCAGCGTCCGGATCGGGATCGATGAAGATATGCAGATGGTTGAAAGCGGCTACCAACTGCAAGGTGTCGGACATCAGCAAGCCATTGCCGAACACATCGCCAGCCATGTCTCCAATGCCAATCACGCTGACGTGGTCGCGCTGGACATTGATGCCGCGCTCGCGGAAGTGCCGCTGCACCGAGACCCAGGCGCCCTTGGCGGTGATGCCCATCTTCTTGTGGTCGTAGCCGGCAGAACCACCCGATGCGAAGGCGTCGCCCAACCAGAAGTCGTACTCCGCGGCGATGCCATTGGCAATGTCGGAAAAGGTTGCGGTGCCCTTGTCAGCGGCAACCACCAGGTAAGGGTCATCCTCGTCGTAGCGCAGTACGTTGGCAGGCGGTACGACGATGCCTTCTTTGAGGTTATCGGTGATGTCCAGCAAGCCGCTGATAAAGATCCGATAGCAGGCGATGCCTTCGGCGAATATCTCGTCACGCGAGCCGTTGGTCGGCAGACGCCGTGGCACGAAACCACCCTTGGCGCCCCCCGGCACGATGATGGCGTTCTTCACCTGCTGCGCCTTCACCAGTCCTAGCACCTCGGTGCGGTAGTCCTCTTCCCGATCGGACCAGCGCAAGCCGCCGCGCGCGACTTTGCCGCCGCGCAGATGCACACCTTCCACTCGTGGCGAATAGACGAATATTTCAAATTTCGGCGCCGGGCGCGGCATCTCTGGAATCGACCGCGGGTCTAGCTTGAAGCTGAAATAGCGCTTCGGTTTGCCGCGGGCATCGGCCTGATAGAAGTTGGTTCGCAGCGTTGCCTTGATCAGCGCCAGATAGCGCCGCAGGATGCGGTCCTCGTTGAGCACCGCCACGTCATCCAGCGCCGAGATAATGGCCTGTTCCAGCCGCGCCTGCTTATCCGCGAGATCCTCTTCGCCGAGTTTGCGCGCCAGGTAGAAGCGCATCTTGAACAGCCGTACCAGTTCGCGTGCGATGTCGGTGTGGTTGAGCAAAGCGCTGGCGATATAGCCCAGATCGAAGCCCATGCGAATCTGTTTGAGGTAGCGGCCGTAGGCGCGCAACAGCGCGACTTCGCGCCAGGTCAGCCCGGCCGTCAGTACCAGTCGGTTGAACGCGTCGTTTTCCGCCTGGCCGTTATTGATGGCGATGAATGCGTCCTGCAGCGGCTCGTTGATCTCCAGCAGATCGATCTCGAGCCCTTCTGCATAGGTGAATGCGAAATCGTGAATCCAGTATTCACGACCATCCTTGCGCCGCAGACGGAAGGGAAACTCACCCAGCACACGTAGCCCGAGGTTTTCCAGGATCGGCAACATGTCGGACAACGGCAGCGGTGTATCCAGGTGATAGAGCTTGCAGTGCAGGCGGTTTTCCACCGCCGTGATCGGCTGATAGAAGCTCATCACCAACGGCCGTTGTCCGCTGAGGCTGAGCACGTGCTGCATGTCAACAGCCGCCGAGTGCGGCGCGAAACGCTCGCGATATCCAGCCGGGAAGCCTTTCGGGAAGTCGGCGAGTATCCCGGTACCCTGTGCCTCGCCAAAACGCTCGATGACCAGGCTCGAGTAGTCGTCCTGCCAGGTTCGGCAGGCCTGGACCACCTCGTTTTCCAACTGGACCGGATCGAACTGCACCTGCTTGTTCGGATCCAGACGCAGCAGGAACTGCACGCGGATCAGCACGGACTCGGAGAAGTAGGTGGAAAATTCACAGCCGCTGGCTTGCAGGCGGTCCACCAGCACCTGCTGGATGCGCAGGCGGGTCTCGGTCGAATAACTGTCGCGGGGGACATAGGCCAGGCAGTAGCAGAAGCGCCCATACGGATCGATACGCAGAAACAGGCGCAGCTTGTTGCGCTCCTGGATTTGCACGATGGCGATAGCGGTGCTGAACAGCTGATCGAGCGTCATCTGGAACAACTCGTCGCGCGGCAGCACTTCCAATACCTGAGTCAGCTCCTTGGCCAGATGCGCCGAATCATCGAACTGCGACCGCTGGATCACCTCCGCTACCTTGCTCCGAATATAAGGGATCCGCCGCACGCTCTGGGTGTAGACCGAGGACGTGAACAGCCCGAGGAAGCGGCACTCTCGGATAACCCGCCCTTGCTCGTCGAATTCACGAATGGAGACGAAATCCGGATAAGCCGGCCGGTGCACCCGGCTCGGGGTGGCCGCCTTGGCGAATGACAACAGCAGCGGCTCGCGCAGATAGGCCAGGGCCGGCGGCATGATCAGTTGATCGTCTGCTTCAAGGCCCGTGCGTAGCTTGCGCGACAGGCCCAGAAGCGACGCCTCGTCATAGATAATGCGGCCGCCCTCGCCCTGGTCGACCACCGTGAACTCTTCGTATCCGAGGAAGGTGAAATGATCGTCAGCCAGCCAGCGCATGAAATCCATGCTTTCAGCCAGTTGCGCATCATCAGCCGCTTGCAGCATCGCCAGGCGGGCATGGTGCTCTTCGGCCTTCGCCTTCATCGCCGGGAAATCGCTGACGGCCAAGCGTACCTCAGCCAGCACGCCATGCAGCGACTGCTCCAGTTCATGCAGGGCCGCCGCACTGGCGCAGCGATCGATCTCGACGAAGATCAGCGACTCGGCTTCGCTGCCTTCACCTGGGCTGCCCTTGCGCAGTAATTCGACCAGGCTGCCGTCGCCGTCCCGGCGGACCTGCAGCACGCTGTTCTGCAGGGTGTGAATGGCATAGCCACGACGGGTCAGTTCCATGCGCACCGAGTCGACCAGGAAGGGCATGTCCGGGTGCAGCACCTCGACCACGCTGTGGGTCGACTGCCAACCGTGCTTTTCATAATCGGGGTTGAACACCTGAACGACAGGGCTGCTCGGGTCGAAACGCTCCAGCAGGCGCCAACTGGCCAGCGTCGAGCCAACCAGGTCGGTCATCCGCCGCTGGGTCAGCTCGGGTAATGCGACGATTCCGAAAAACTGTTCGGCGAAGAGTCCCACTTGTGGCAGGAGTTTCTCGTCGACATGCTGTGCCAGGGCCACTTTCAGTTGTTGCTGAAAATCGGCTTTGCTGGCAGCTGTAAAGAACGCCATTTTTTCGCTCCATTCTGGCTTGGAATTCGACTTGGGCAGTCGCGGGACCTGACCGGCAACGCAACCTGTAAGTTCAACGTTAGTTCAGCGGACCGGGAATGCACCCCCACTCTGGTCTCCTTTGTCTGGCGACGCCAGCGACCCGGCAGTCACATTTAATTCAGGCGCGTGACGAACAATGCACGGCGCCGGCCAGTGCCGGCCATCGGCTGATCTGGCGTGACGAACTTGCCGAACCGCGCATAGCCGGCCCCTCGCTAATGAATTAAAGTCGTGCCGGTCGAGCGCCCGCCCCGACACGCCCCTGCAGAAGAGCCAAGCGATGGACCACCGTGAAGCCATAGTCGCGTTGCGACACTTTCTTTCAACTCAGATTCTAGGCCAGGAACGGCTGATCGAGCGTCTGCTGATCGCCTTGCTGGCTGATGGCCACATGCTCGTCGAAGGCGCCCCGGGACTGGCTAAGACGAGGGCGATCAAAGAGCTTGCAGGTGGCCTCGAAGCGGAATTCCATCGCATCCAATTCACGCCGGACCTGCTCCCTGCCGACATCACCGGTACCGAGATCTACCGGCCGGAAACCGGCAGTTTCGTATTCCAGCAGGGCCCCATCTTTCACAACCTGGTGCTGGCGGACGAAATCAACCGAGCGCCTGCGAAGGTCCAGTCGGCGCTGCTCGAAGCCATGGCCGAGCGGCAGGTCAGCGTCGGCCGCAGCACCTACGATCTGTCACCACTCTTTCTGGTGATGGCCACACAGAATCCCATCGAACAGGAAGGCACCTATCCTCTGCCCGAAGCGCAGCTGGACCGCTTTTTGCTGCACGTTAAGTTGGGCTTTCCCGACGCATCGGTGGAACGACGCATCCTGCAACAGGCACGCGGTGAAGCAATCAATGGCGAAACCGCGCCCGAGCAGCGAGTATCTCAGCAGGCAATTTTTGCTGCGCGCAAGGAAATCCTTGGCCTGTACATGGCCGACGCGGTGGAGGAATACCTGGTGCAGCTGGTCATGGCGACGCGCACCCCCGCGAAGTTCGACGCAGAGCTGGCAGGCTGGATTGCTTACGGCTCCAGCCCGCGCGGCTCGATCTCGCTTGATCGCTGTGCCCGCGCCCATGCCTGGCTGGCTGGCCGGGACTTCGTCAGCCCTGAAGACATTCAGGCCGTGCTGTTCGATGTGTTGCGCCATCGCTTGATCCTGTCGTTCGAAGCGGAAGCAGCCGGTATCGATCAGGATCGCGTCCTGCAACGCATCCTTGACGTGGTCGCGGTGGCCTGATGCAGCCCTCGCGGTCCGCCGACGACAGGTCGGCGCCTACGAAGCCAGACAGTGGGATCCGGGTGAGCCTTGCCGAGCTGATCGACATGCGTCATCGCGTCCGTGAAGTGCCCTTGTTTACCAGCCCGCTTCGGCGCAGCCAGTTGGTCGGCCTGCACCACTCGAAGCTGCGCGGGCGAGGGGTAGATTTCGATCAGGTGCGCATCTACCAGGCCGGTGATGATGTCCGCACCATTGACTGGCGAGTCACTGCACGCACGCAGGAGCCGCATACCAAGCTGTTTCATGAAGAACGCGAACGACCCATCTATTTGCTCGTAGAACAGAGTCCACGGCTGTTCTTCGGAAGCGAGCGGGCCTTCAAATCAGTGCTGGTTGCCCAGGCCGCCAGCCTGGTGGGTTGGGCCGCGCTAAGTCACAACGACCGCGTCGGTGGGCTGGTATTCGGGCACGGCGAACAGCAAGAAATCAAACCCCGGCGCAGCAAGCAGAGCCTGCTGCAACTGTTGGACCGCCTGGCCCGCGCCAATGCCAGTCTTGAAGCCGACCAGGCCAACGACCCCGAGGCCTTTGGCCTGGCCCTCAGGCGTGCACGCGAAGTGCTGCGTCCGGGTAGCCTGGCGGTCATCATCTGTGACGAACGCGCCCTGAGCGATGCCGCGGAACAGCAGATGACCCTGCTTGCGCGGCATGTCGACCTGCTGCTGATCCCGGTCTGTGATCCACTCGATCATGCGTTGCCGGCAGCCGGGCTGTTGCGCTTTGCGCAGTTCGGCGCACGGCTGGAGCTGGACACCCATGACGCCACGCTGCGACGCACCTACCGATTGCAAGGCGAAGCGCGCAGCGCACGCTGGAAACGTCTGGCTGACCGTTTACGCCTGCCGTTAATGCCGCTGATTACCTCGCGTGAACTAGTCGAGCAGCTGCGCGAGCACCTCATCGGGCCGCATAAGGGCGCGCCCCGATGAACGCCCTCGAGCTTGAACCCCTCATTACCCCAGCGGCTGTAAGCTGGTGGCCGCTGGCGGTCGGCTGGTGGTTGCTCGCCGCCCTGCTGCTCAGCGTTGTTCTTCTGCTGAAATTCCGACCCTGGAAGCGACTCCAGCGCGGGAAGCGAGGCGATTTGACCCAACACGAACACCCCCTCGACCCTCAGCGCCAGATTGCACTGCTGGAACTTGCCCAGTTGGACAAGCCCTACAATGGCCAACCGGCCAGCCACTGGCTGCAGCAACTCAATGCGCTGCTCAAACGCCTGTGTCGGATACGCTATCCGGACGATCATCCACATACGTTGAGCGGGCGTGCCTGGCTGGCGTTTCTTGACAATCGGTGTCCGGCGGCCGGATTGACGCGCTGGATGGTGCTGGTTGAAGGCGCTTACCGCGCCGAGTGCCGGCTGGACGACAAGGCCATCCAAGACCTGGAGCAATCCGTGCAGATCTGGATTCGCAAGCATGTTTGAGCTGGCCTGGCCGTGGGTCTGGCTCCTGTTGCCACTGCCCTGGCTGTTGCGCTGGCTTTTGCCAGTATCGGAAAGCGGCGACGCGGCGCTGAAGGTTGGCTTTCTGGCCGAACTGGAAGCCCTTGCCGGCCGCCGCGCCGCCATCGCCCTGCCCGCCTGGCGACAACAGCTACCCTATCTGCTCATTTGGCTTCTGCTGCTGTTCGCGGCTGCGCGGCCGCAATGGCTTGGCGAACCGCTGCCGCTTCCCACCAATGGTCGCGACCTATTGCTCGCGGTCGACGTGTCCGGGTCCATGGGCTACCCGGACATGCAATGGCAAGGCGAAGAGGTCAGCCGGCTGGAACTGGTCAGGCACCTGCTCGGCGACTTCATTGCCGAGCGGCGCGGCGACCGCGTCGGGCTGATTCTCTTCGGCAGCAAGGCCTACCTGCAGGCTCCGCTGACCTTCGATCGACAAACGGTACGCACCTGGCTCGATGAGGCTGTGATCGGCATCGCCGGGAACAACACGGCCCTCGGCGATGCCATCGGCTTGGCCGTCAAACGCCTGCGCGACAGGCCAGCGAAAAGTCGCGTGCTGGTGCTGATTACCGACGGCGCAAATAACGGTGGCGAAGTCGACCCCTTGCTCGCGGCTCGCCTCGCCGCGGCGGCAGGCGTCAAGGTGCATACCATCGGCATCGGTGCGGAAGCGAGTGACAGCACGCTTAACCGCTTCGGTTTCAACCCCGGCGGCGATCTGGACGAAACGACCCTGCGCGCGATTGCCCATGAAACCGGCGGCGAGTATTTCCGAGCGCGTACGCATGACGAACTGGAAGCAGTCGGTACCACACTCGACCAACTCGAGCCTGCCGCGCAACAGCCGGCTCAGGCACGCGTGGCCACTGCGCTTTATGCCTGGCCACTGGCGGCCGCGCTGGTGTTCAGCTGGCTGTTGGTCGCGCGCAGCGTCTGGCCGCTGGCGCTGCGTCAGCTCGGCCGGCGGGGCACGCCATCATGAGCGAACTTCTGCCGCATTTGCTCAGACCGTTCTGGTTGATCCTATTGCCACTACCGATATGGCTGTGGTGGCGGCTATGGCATCGGCAACGCCAGACAGGCCGCTGGCAGCGGCTGTTGCCCGAAGCCTTTCATGGCATTCTGCTCACCCGCGGCAAACTGCGTGACAGCAAGCTCCCTTGGCTCCTGCTTGGCTCCGCCTGGCTGCTGGGCTGTCTGGCGCTGTTGGGGCCAAGCTGGCAACAGGTCGAGCAGCCCAGCCTGTCACGCACGGACCCGCTGGCGATCTTGCTGGAGACCACCCCGGCCATGCTGGCAACCGATGTGCGCCCAAGCCGGCTCGAGCAGGCCAAACGCAAGATCATCGATTTGCTCCAGACCCGTCAGGACGCGCAGACGGCGGTGGTGGTGTTCGCCGGCAGCGCTCACACCTTGGTGCCGCTGTCCAACGACATGGCCACCACGCAAAATCTTCTGGATGCATTGAAACCCGACCTTATGCCCGAACCCGGTTACCGCGCTGATCTGGCGGTGATGCAAGGTATCGAACTGCTCCAGCAGGGTGCCAACGGCCGCGGCCGCCTGCTGCTGATCGGCAGCAGCCTGGGCGTTCCGGAACGCACAGCAATCGAGCAACTGCTCGAAGACAGCGATCAGTCGCTGCTGCTGCTCGGCATCGGCACCGAACAGGGCGCCCCGATTCCCCGTGACGACGGCAGTTTTCTCAAAGATGATAAAGGCGCCATCATCATTCCCCGGCTGGACGAAACTGCCATGCGGCGTTTTGCCAGCCGTATCGGTGGCCGCTATCAGCAGGCTCGAGTCGATGATGCGGACCTGCGCAACCTCGGTTTGCTCGAACGCAACGGCAAGCTCGTGGCCCAAGACGAGACCACCCGTCTCGACACCTGGCATGACCAAGGCTACTGGCTGCTACTGCCCCTGTTGTTGCTTGCCGCCTGTGCCGGGCGCCGGGGCTGGCTTTTCTGCTTGCCACTCTTCCTGTTCGTCCCGCAACCCGCCAGCGCTCTAAGCTTTGACGACCTCTGGCTACGCCCCGATCAGCAGGGCATGCGCCTGCTGGAGTCTTCTCGCCCAGACGAAGCCGCGAAACACTTCAAGAATCACCAGTGGCAGGGCTATGCCCGCTACCAGGCCGGAGACTTTGCCGGCGCCGCCGAACAATTCAGCCAGGGCGACTCCGCAGCCGACCACTATAACCGCGGCAATGCCTTGGCACGCAATGATGAGCTGAAAGCCGCCATCGAGGCTTATGAGCAAGCCCTGGAACTGGACCCTGGCCTGGACGTTGCGCGGCGTAACAAAGCCGCAGTCGAAGAGGCCCTGCGCCAGCAACAGACTCAGGAAGAAGCCAATCCCGACGAGCCGACACCGCAAGAACAGGCACCTGCAACCGCGCAGCACAAGCAGCCGCGCGCAAGCAAAGGGCCAGCCGCATCGCCTGCCTCGACGGATCAAGCCACGACGCAGGCCCCGCCAAGCCAAGCGGGCGAGGTGTCGAGCGAAACACAGAACGAGGCCCCTACCGAGTCCAACTCAGAAGCGACCGATCAGCAGATCGCACAAGTCCAGCAAGTGCCCGTCGATCCCGAGCAGGATCAGGCAATGAACCAGTGGCTGCGCAAGATTCCGGACGATCCCGGCGAGCTGCTAAGGCGCAAGTTTCTTTATGAACAACGCAAACGGCAGGAACTGAATCGATGATGCGCTGGATGACATTGGTGTTTCTGCTCCTGCTGGGCCTGCAGACGAACGCGGCGACCTTGCTCGCTCGGGTCGACCGCACCGAATTGAGCCTGGACGAAACGGTCGAACTTACCCTGGAGACGGCCGACGGCACCGCCTTTGGCAAGCCTGACCTGCAGCTCCTCGACAGCCTTTTCAAGGTGTCCGGCACTCGCCAGAGCAACCAGCTTGCCAGCGTCAATGGCGAGGCGAAGGCGATAACCCAATGGCAGGTCACGCTCCAGCCCCTGCAGACCGGCTACGTCGTCATTCCCCCTCTGCATCTCGGCGATGCCCGTAGCGAACCCATCACCTTGCATGTCACCGAACCCAGCGCCGGAGATAGCGATCTTCTTGCGCCGATTTTCATCGACGCCAGCCTCGAGCAGGAAGTGGCCTATGTGCAGGCGCAGGTGCTGCTGACCCTGCGCATCTACCATTCCGTATCGCTCTACGACGACAGCACCCTGTCCCCGCTGCACATGAGCGACGCGCTGGTGGAGCGACTGGGCGAACCACGCACCTATGAAAAGGACATCAATGGGGTTCGCCACGGCGTGATCGAAATCCGCTACGCGCTGTTTCCGCAGAAGAGCGGCGAGCTGACGATCCCTGCACAGCTGTTCAGCGCCACCATGGTCGCACCAGCGACCGGTGATCAGTACGGCTCCAGGTTCGGGCGCTCGACCCAGGTGAAATCTCCCACCATTGCGTTGACGGTCAAAGCCAGGCCGGTTGAGTATCCCGCCGACGCCCCCTGGCTGCCTGCCCGAAGCCTGACGCTGGTCGAAGCCTGGAGTCCGGAGCCGGTGGATGCTCAACTGGGTGAAGCCCTGACCCGCAGCCTTTTGCTGAAAGCGGACGGATTGACCAGTAGCCAGCTGCCACCCATCGGCTCGACCGAGGTTCCAGGCCTGCGCAGCTACCCCGACCAGCCGACCCTGAACAACGAAATCAACGCCAACGGCGTCAACGGCAGTCGCGAGCAGCGCGAAGCCCTGGTCGCGACGCGCACCGGTGATTTCCAGCTCCCACCCGTTGAAGTGGTCTGGTGGAATACCCTTGACGATCGCCTGGAGCGCAGCACTCTGCCTGGACGGAACCTGCTGGTGGCCGACAACCCGAACCTTCAACAGCCCGCCATCGACACGCCAGAGGTGCCTGAACAGCGTCAAGCGCGGCGGCTGTGGCCCTGGCAGCTGAGCAGCGCCTTGCTGGCGCTGACCACCCTGCTCGGTTTTGGCCTGTGGCTGCATGCGCGTAGCCAGCCTGCGGTGATCCGCACCGTGCAGACCGGCCCGACCCCGCGCAGCCTGCTCGATGACCTGAAACGGGCCTGCCTGGCCAATGACACCCAGGCTACCCGCCAGGCACTTGATGCCTGGGCGCGTCAGCAGCCCGAGACGCTGGCCGATATGGCGGCGCGCTTCGAGCCGCTGTCCGACGCACTCGACGGGCTAAACGGTGCGCTGTACAGCGAGACCGGTCAACGCTGGCAAGGCGAAGCCTTGTGGCAGGCCATTCAGAGCCTGCCGGCAAGACAGGCTGGCGATGCAGAACGGGAAGCCAGCGCACTGCCGCCGTTGTATCCGCGCTGAATTGAGGGATTCCGGTTCGGGCTTACGACCAGACCATTCGCCGCTGCCGCTGGTTCAGCTTCGACTAGACGCGTCGTGCCCTGCGCTTGGCATGTGGCTTGCTACCAGAGTCGGGTATCCCGGCTCGCACGATCTGCTCCCGGATGGTGCGCACTTCGCATGGCAAAGGTTCCCCTCAGCATGACCGACCCCACCCCTTCGCTCCGCCCTGACGCCAAAGTCTGGGTCGCCGGCAGCGACGCGCCAGAAAAGCATGTCGTGAACCTCGGTTTCATGGCGTTGACCGATGCTGCATCACTGATCGTCGCCGCCACCCAGGGTTTTGCCCAGCCCTACGGCCTCACGCTCAACCTGCAACGGCAAAGCTCCTGGTCCAGCGTGCGAGACAAACTCGTTGAAGGCGAACTGGATGCCGCTCACGGCCTTTACGGGCTGATATACGCCGTGCATCTGGGTATAGGAGGCGGTGCACCGAAGGACATGGCCGTGCTGATGGGGCTGGCGCAAAACGGTCAGAGCATCAGCCTCTCCCGCGAGCTGAAGGCCGCCGGCGTGACCGATCCCGATGCGCTCGGCAAACGCGTGCGTCAGAATGGTGCAAAACTCACCCTCGCGCAGACATTCCCAACCGGTACTCATGCACTCTGGCTCTACTACTGGCTGGCCGCTTACGGCGTTCACCCGCTGGTCGATGTGCGCACGCTGGTGGTGCCGCCATCCCTGATGGTGGCTCATTTGCGGGCGCGTCGCATCGACGGCTTCTGCGCCGGCGAGCCCTGGGGGGCGCAGGCCATTGCAGAAGACATGGGCTTCACCATCGCGACCAGCCAATCGATCTGGCCGGACCATCCGGAAAAAGTGCTCGGCTGCACGCGCGAATTCGTCGATCAGTACCCCAATACCGCCCGTGCGCTGGTCATGGCCATCCTCGAGGCCAGCCGTTTCATCGACGAGAGCCAGGAAAACCGCCGCAGCACCGCACAGCTGATCGCCGGTAGCGACTATGTCGATGCGCCCGTTGCGGCCATCGAGCCGCGCTTTCTCGGTCAATATGAAGACGGCCTCGGCCATGCCTGGCTGGACAAGCACCCGCTGCGCTTCTTTGGCAACGGCGAAGTGAACATGCCCTACCACTCCGACGGCCTCTGGTTCATGACTCAGCTACGCCGTTGGGGCCTGCTGCGCGAAGATCCGGATTACCTCGCCGTGGCGCAAAGCGTGCAGCAGACCAGCCTCTACCGTGATGCGGCGAGCGCCTTGAACATCCCTGTACCCGACTCACCCATGCGCAACGCCATTCTCATGGACGGCAGTCGCTGGGATGGCAGCGATCCGGCGGGTTACGCCCGCAGCTTCGCGTTGCATGCACTGGCCGACACCGCACCGCACCGCAAGCCATGAAAAGGGAGACTGTCATGCTGCGCGTTCTCCTGATCGACGATACCCCGCGCAAGGTCGGCCGCTTGCGCAGTGCTCTGATCGAAGCCGGTTTCGAGGTGATAGAGGAATCCGGTCTGACCATCGACCTGCCCGAACGGGTCGAGGCGATTCGCCCGGATGTAGTGCTGATCGACACCGACTCCCCCGGCCGTGACGTGATGGAACAAGTGGTAATGGTCAGCCGTGACCAGCCCCGGCCCATCGTCATGTTCACCGACGACAACAACCCCAACGCCATGCGCCAGGCCATCCGCGCCGGCGTCAGCGCCTATATCGTCGAGGGCATCCAGGCCCAGCGTCTGAAACCGATCCTCGACGTGGCCATGGCCCGCTTCGAAAGCGATCAGGCGATCCGTGCACAACTGCACGCGCGCGACCAGCAACTGGTTGAACGCAAGCGCATTGAACTCGCCAAGGGCATGCTGATGAAGATGCGCAGCTGCAACGAGGAAGAGGCCTACACCCTGATGCGTCGCCAGGCCATGAGCCGCCAGCAAAAGCTGATTCAGGTGGCTGAACAGATCATTGCGATGAATGACCTGCTGGGGCAGTAAACGTGCAGCAACGTTTCGGCCCTCCTAGGGTCTGTTCCCGTTTCGTCGCAAGCCGCGTTGCTGCGCCAAATCCCGCCAGGCAAGGCGCGGGACGCAGGTAATGGTGGCTCCCTTGTCAAGTCCCGCAACGCCGCATGGCGAGATTTGCCGCGCAACCCGAAGGGCCGGGCCTGTTTTTGCGCGATGCGGCGTTTCTCATCGCTCATTTGGAGCGACCAAACTTCGCTCCTCGTGCCTTGCCTCGCGCAAAAAAACAGGCTCCGGCGCGGCCGCGCACGAAACGGGAACAGACCCTAGCATTAGCCTGGCCAAATGGCCGAAATGGATTCGGCCTTACACGATTATGTCGGGTGTCAGCCAAGGGCCCGGTGCCGGGGCTAGCCGATGCGTCCGTAGTAGCGGATTTGTTCGCTTCTCAAACCGCACTCGTCAGCGCAGGCTGGCAGGTGGTCAGGAATTCCTTAGTTGAGTGTCATGCTCCCGCCGTCTGACCAAGATGTCCGCTGCAATCAATGCAAGCAACGGCAAGACACCGACCTTGAGGCCCAGCTCCCATGATCCAAGGAACCCAATCAGTACCGCTCCTGCAACAACGATGGCAGCAATGCAGTGAGCGCAAAAGCGCCACAACTCCAGTGCAACGACCTGAGCATGCTGGTTGTTGGTCATAGTCAGCCCCTCTTTCTTGTTGTAATAAGCCTTGTACGGTTTCAGCGTAGCCAGCATAGCGGTTCCTGCAAACACATTTTTGTTTCAGGAATTTGTCTATCTCGCAGGTTCCAGCGCCTCTCTCCGCTCCCAGTGAGCGTAATCGCCAGCCATCTCCCGCGCGACGCGCCGAAACGACCGGCTTGCGAATCAGTCGCAACCCCCGGTTGTTCGACGAGCGGTCTTGATCCCGCCTGACCGTTGTACCCGCCGGGGCCTAGCCGGTGACGATTTGCTCGAGGGCACCCTGCAGGATATCGGTGGTCCGATCGACGTTTTTCAGCTTCTCGAGGCCAAACAGCCCCATGCGGAAGGTCTGAAAGTCCGCAGGCTCATCACACTGCAGCGGTACACCGGCGGCAATCTGCAGACCTTGCGCGGCAAATTTGCTGCCGTTCCTGATGCCAGCATCGTCGGTGTAACAGACCACCACGCCAGGCGCTTCGAACCCAGCGGCAGCCACGCTCTTGAAGCCCTTCTGCGCCAGCAATGATCGGACTCGCTGCCCGAGCTCCAACTGCTGCGCACGAACGGTTTCGAATCCGCAGTCCCGAGTTTCCAGCATGGCATCGCGAAAGCGCGCCAAGGCGTCGCTTGGCATGGTGGCGTGATAGGCGTGACCGCCCTGCTCGTAGGCCTGCATGATCTGCAGCCATTTCTTCAGGTCACAGGCGAAGCTGCTGCTCTGAGTCGCCTCAATGCGTGCCTGGGCAGCCTCGCTGAGCATCACCAGTGCGCAGCACGGTGAAGCGCTCCAGCCTTTTTGAGGCGCGCTGATCAGCACATCCACACCGCTCGCCTGCATATCAACCCAGAGCGCACCGGAGGCAATGCAATCGAGTACGAACAGGCCACCCACCGCATGCACGGCGTCGCCGATTGCGCACAGATACTCATCCGGCAGGATGATCCCGGACGAGGTTTCCACATGGGGAGCAAATACCAGGTCCGGCTTGGTGGCGGAAATGCTGGCGACCACTTCATCTATAGGCGGCGGCGCAAACGCAGCTTGCGCAGCCTGCTCCAGTGGTCGCGCCTTGAGCACGGTGGACTGCGCCGGAATCCGGCCCATGTCGAATATCTGCGTCCATCGATAGCTGAACCAGCCGTTGCGAATCACCAGGCAGTTGCGGTCGTGGGCCAGCTGGCGCGCCACCGCTTCCATTCCGAAGGTGCCGCTGCCCGGCACCACTACGACCGAGTAGGCGTTGTAGACAGATTTCAGCGTGCTGGAGATGTCGTTCATCACGCGCTGGAACGACCGGGACATGTGGTTCAGCGATCGGTCCGTGTAGACGACCGAGTATTCGATCAGTCCATCGGGATCAACGCGAGGGTATAGCTCCGACATGGAATGACTCCGCAGATAGAGGCCTGGCTTTGACCCTGCCCGAAGCTTGAGCGCTTTACAACAACCAAAGCGTCCTCCCGGCTCGGGCGCCTGACAGCGAAACGCTTCGAACCCAGTGCCGCTTACAGGCAGTTGCCGTTGCCCTGACACCTCGGCTCAGCCGGTAATCGAAAAGCAGATAGTTCAAAACATACCTAACCGTTTATCGGATTGCTTCCCTGACTAGAAGGAAGACAGCCTTAACGGTCAATTCAAAATAATGACGCCATCTTCCCTGCAACCCTTGGGATCAGGGGGCTGCAGACCGGCCCGCATCGACAAAAAAAGCGCAGCGAATTCATATCAGACTGCCATTAACCGCCTAAATCGTCTATTTATTGGCGCCAATGTACAGTCTATAAATGTTTGAGCGATCTGAAAAATAAATTATAACTGCGCAAACGAAACGGGAGCGCTCGCAGCCCCGGTCGTTTTACCGATTGGTTCGTTCGGTTTGTGGGATACCGCCTGCCTTTGCAGCGCCGCTGATTGATCAACCTCCCCTTGTCGCTACACCGAAACCTGTCTCGGTGTTCATGATCACGGTGAGCCGATGTTTACCTCTTTTTCCCCGAAGGCCAGCAAATGCCTCATACCTGCAATGGCCCTGTCCTCGCTGTTGGGCTTTTTCGCTGTAGGCGACGCTTGCGCTGCTGATGCCGTGAATACGAGCGTGTCGAGCATGTCTTACTCGGCATTGGTCAATAAGTTCACCAACAGCTACTGGCAGAACGGCTCCTGGCGTGCCTCGGCGGGCGTTTCGGTCGCCGCGACTCAACAGAACATGACAGCGTTTCGAGTCGGCACCCCGGTGCGTACGGCAGATGGGCAGATTCGTACGGTCACCGCGCTCAAACCGGCCAGCGGCGCCCTGACGGTATTCATGAATGGTCCGGTGCTCGACGGCAATCTGGTCGGTTATCCCAACCGGCTCCGCGTGAGCACCGTGGCGAGCACGCTACCCATGCCAGCCGAACCGAGCCCCGTGCCGGTTTCCTCGCCGAGCCATGCGGCGCTGATCAACAAGTTCACCAACAGCTACTGGCAGAACGGCTCCTGGCGTGCCTCGGCGGGCGTTTCGGTCGCTGCGACCGAACAGAACAAGGCGGCCTTCGCAGTGGGCGCATCGGTACGCACGGCCGACGGTCAGGTGCGCACCATTACCTCGGTAAAACCCGCCAGCGGCGCCCTTACGGTGTTCATGGATGGCCCCGTGCTCGATGGCAATCGCATTGGCTATCCGAACAAACTCAGCCTGGTAGCGGCTCCGGTCATCCTGCCTGCGGCGTCTTCGGCACCGATTGCGGAGGTCACGCTGCCGGCAATCGAGCCGGTACAACTTGTCGGTGTTGCGCTGTCGGGCGCCGCCTTCGGTCCTTCGGTCTTGCCGGGTAAACACGGGACCAATTACATCTACCCAGCCGAGTCCTACTACAAGAAATACGCCGAGCAGGGTTTGAAGCTGGTGCGTCTGCCCTTTCTCTGGGAGCGCATTCAACCGAAGCTGGACACCGAGCTCGACACGGCGCAACTGGCACTGCTCACCCAATCGCTCGACTTTGCCCACAAGCATGGCGTGAAGGTCGTGCTGGACATGCATAACTACTATCGTTACTACCGCCAGCCGATAGGTTCCGAAACGGTATCGATCCAGTCGTTCGCCAATACCTGGAAGCGTATCGCGCTGAAAGTCGGCAAACATCCGGCACTCAGCGGCTACGGTCTGATGAACGAGCCGAACACCAAAGGGCTCTGGCCGCAAGCTGCGCTGGCAGCTGCCAAGGAAATTCGCAAGGTCGACCGGACCAACTGGATCTACGTTGCCGGTGATCGGTTCTCCAGTGCCTGGCACTGGCCGCAATCGAACACCCAGCTCATCGCCGATCCGTGGATGCGCGACCCGCACAATAACCTGATCTTCGAAGCCCACATGTACCTCGACCGGGATACGTCGGGGATGTATGTGGACAAGACCGAAACCTTCGCAGCGGAGCTCGGCATCAATCGCGCCAAACCCTTCGTGGACTGGCTGAGGACCAACAAGCTGCGTGGCTTCATCGGCGAGATCGGCGTGCCGAACTATGCGCCCGATGCGATCGTCGCAATGGATAACCTGCTCGGCTATCTGCGCGAGAATTGCGTTCCGCTGACCTATTGGGCCGGTGGTCCATGGTGGGGCAACTACATTCTTGCACTCGACGTGGCGGGCGGCGCGGAGCAGCCCCAGCTAGCGGTGCTGAGAAAGCATGCCGCGACTCCGAACACCTGCGCAGCCATTGGCGAACCGCTGTAACCTCGACCGGCAGCCACTCCAGCGAAGGCCTGACACGTTTTGCGTGTCAGGCCTTTTTTGTTGGTTCTCATTGCTCAGCGGGCCCGCAGGAAGCCGACGCCCTCTCCGTATCTCTTCATCACAAAACAAGCGGAACCAATCAAGGCGTAGACGGGACGAATTCGTTATACCTGCTTTCTGCTGCCCGAACGGCCGATATGACGTCGCGCCGAACAGCACCGAGGATCGGTCATGACGGAAGGGATCTTGTTGGCAGCGACTGGACTGCTGGTCGTGCTGACGTTTCTACCACTGTGGAAGAACCCTGCCTGGTGGGTACGCGGACTGGATTTTCCCCGTTTGCAACTGTGCCTGCTCGCCTTCGCATTGCTATTGGCCCAGGCGCTGTTGCTGCCCTATTCCAATCCGCTTCAGATTTTGATCAGTGCCCTGGCGATTCTCTGCCTCGCCTACCAGGCCTGGTGGATCATTCCCTACACCCGTCTGTGGCGTCCCGAGGTAAAGACCGCTGTCCCCGACCGCGAAAAACCCCGCATACGCGTCATGGCGGCCAACGTCCTGAGGCCGAACCGTCAAACCGACAAGCTCAAGGCGCTGGTCCGGCAACACCGCCCCGATATCTTGGTGACGCTCGAAACTGATCAATGGTGGGAAGATCAACTCGAGGAACTGAGCGATGAATACCCTTATTCCAGCCGGTGTCCACTGGACAATCTCTATGGCATGCATGTCTGGTCCCGGTTGCCGCTGGAGAATGCCGAAACCTGCTTTCTGGTCGAAGACGATGTGCCCTCCATGCACGCCAAGGTCCGGCTGAACGATAGGCTGGCGATCCGCATGCACTTTCTGCACCCCGCTCCACCAAGCCCAACGGAAAACGACGAGTCCACCGAGCGCGACGTCGAGTTGCTGGTTGTCGCCAAAAGTGTGCGGGACGACCTGCATGACACCCCGGTCATCGTCACCGGAGATCTCAATGATGTCGCCTGGTCCGCCAATACGCGGCTGTTTCGCAAGATCAGCGGATTGCTGGACCCACGCGTCGGTCGCGGTATGGTCAACAGCTTCCACGCTCAGCACTGGTTTCTCCGCTGGCCGCTGGATCACTTGTTTCATAGCCATCACTTCCAGCTGATACGCATCCAACGCCTGCCCGAGTTCGGTTCCGACCATTTTCCGGTACTGGTCGAATTGCAATATGACCCGGCGCCCGAACAACAGAGCCTGCAGGGCGACGCAGAAGACGAAGATGAAGCGGAGGAAACGATCCGCAAGGAAGGGGTCAGCGAGTCCGACGTGCCGGAGCCGGAAAAACACTGAACCCAGCGACGCCTGTATTGGCCTTGAGCAGCGCCCAGAGGACCGATCCGGCATCCGTGGAGGCGCGGTCGGGCGCTTTCCGATCTCGTAGACCCGACTGAACTGCGTCGCCAGACGCATTGTTTCTTGAAGTCCAGCGCCAGCAATCATTGGCGAGGCGTCATCTGCCCGATGCGCCGGATCAACGCACAGCGAGGGTCTACGCTGAGAAGATACAGATGGATGAGCCGCACGGGCTTGTCTATTGGTGGGAGATGGCAGATCGCAGATTGCTGCGTAGCCGCCGAGGTATCCCGCCTACCCCACCACGGAGGACAGCCACATGGTCACCAGCACTCTCGGCATCACGCTCGACGAGGCAATCCGCGATCGGCTCGAAGACGCAGCCCGACGGATCGAGCGTCCGCCACAGTGGGTGATCGAGCAGGCACTGCTCCGCTACCTCGAGCATGTCGAACGCGACACGAGTCAGCCCGGGGCCGAGGCGTTATCGCACGCCAGTGAGGATCAAACGGCCGATCCCGCACCTGACAGCCAGCCGTTTATCGAGTTTGCCCGGAGCATCTTGCCGCAGTCGGTGCTCCGCGCAGCCATCACCGCTGCCTATCGCCGTCCTGAGCCGGAGGCGTTGCCGATGCTGTTGGAGCAGGCGCGGCTGTCGCCGGAAAAGGCCGAAGCGACCCAGCGACTCGCGCTGCGCATCGCCGAGAAGCTGCGCAACCAGAAAAGCGCCGGTGGACGACAAGGCCTGGTGCAGGGGTTGCTACAGGAATTCTCCTTGTCATCCCAGGAAGGCGTGGCCTTGATGTGCCTGGCTGAGGCCTTGCTGAGAGTGCCGGACAGGGCCACTCGGGATGCGTTGATCCGCGACAAGATCAGTACCGGCAACTGGCAACCGCACCTGGGCAACAGCCAGTCGGTGTTCGTGAACGCCGCCACCTGGGGTTTGATGCTCACCGGCCGGCTGGTCGCCACGCATAACGAAACCGGCCTTTCAGCATCACTGAACCGCCTGATCGGCAAAGGTGGCGAGCCGCTCATCCGCAAGGGCGTGGACATGGCGATGCGGTTGATGGGCGAGCAGTTCGTCACCGGCGAAACCATCAACGAAGCGCTGACCAAGGCCCAAACCATGGAAGCCAAAGGGTTCCGCTATTCCTACGACATGCTTGGCGAAGCTGCGCTGACCGCCGCAGATGCGCGGCGCTATCTGGCCTCGTACGAACAGGCGATCCATTCCATCGGCATGGCTTCGCGCGGTCGTGGCATTTATGAGGGCCCGGGCATCTCGATCAAACTGTCGGCACTGCACCCGCGCTACAGCCGTGCGCAGTACGACCGGGTGATGGATGAGCTCTACCCTGTGCTGGTGTCATTGACTGAACTGGCGCGGCGCCATGACATTGGCATCAACATCGATGCCGAGGAAGCGGATCGCCTCGAATTGTCCCTGGAACTGCTCGAACGGCTTTGCTTCGAGCCGTCATTGGCCGACTGGAACGGCATCGGTTTCGTCATCCAGGCTTACCAGAAGCGCTGCCCCTACACCGTGGATTTCCTGATCGACCTGGCCAAGCGCAGCCACCATCGGTTGATGATCCGCCTGGTCAAGGGTGCCTACTGGGACAGCGAGATCAAGCTGGCGCAGCTCAATGGCCTTGAGGGATATCCGGTCTATACGCGCAAGGCCTATACCGACGTGTCGTTCATTGCTTGCGCGCGCAAGCTGCTTGCCGCGCCCGAAGCCCTCTATCCGCAATTCGCCACACACAATGCGCATACCCTGGCCGCGGTTTATCACCTGGCCGGGCAGAACTACTACCCCGGTCAATATGAATTCCAGTGCCTGCACGGCATGGGCGAGCCGCTCTACGAGCAGGTCGTGGGCAAGGAGAACGGAGGTCTCAACCGGCCTTGCCGCATCTATGCACCCGTTGGCAGCCACGAAACCCTGTTGGCCTATCTGGTCCGCCGGCTGCTGGAAAATGGCGCCAATACCTCCTTCGTCAACCGCATCGCAGACACGAGCATCTCGCTCGAAGCGTTGGTCGCAGACCCGGTGACGACGGTTGAACAGATGTTCGCCTCGGAAGGCACACTCGGCCTGCCGCACCCACGGATTCCGTTGCCCCAGCACCTGTATGGGCCAGGTCGGCTCAACGCCTGCGGCCTTGATCTGTCCAACGAGCAACGGCTGGCCTCGCTTTCGTCCGCCTTGCTTGCCGGCGCACGCCAACGCCTGACTGCGGCTCCAGTACTCGGCTGTGACGCCGTTTCGACGAATCCCTCCGTGCCCTTGCTCAACCCGGCTGATCATCGGGATACGGTCGGTCACGTGCAGGAAGCCAGCGAAGCGGATGTCGACAATGCCCTGCGCTGTGCCCTCGACAGCGCCAGCACCTGGAGGAGCACCCCACCCGCAGAGCGCGCCGCTGCATTAGCAAAGGCCGCGGATTTGATGGAACAGCGCATGCAACAGCTGCTGGGGGTACTTATCCGCGAAGCGGGTAAGTCCTACGCCAACGCCATTGCAGAAGTGCGCGAAGCCGTCGATTTCCTGCGTTTCTACGGCGCTGAAGTGCGCGACAACTTCCACAACGACACCCATGTGCCACTCGGCCCTGTGGTCTGCATCAGCCCGTGGAACTTCCCGCTTGCAATCTTCACTGGCCAAGTCTGCGCCGCGCTGGGCGCGGGCAATACCGTACTGGCCAAGCCGGCGGAGCAAACACCCTTGATTGCCATGCTGGGCGTGCAGATCTTGCATGAAGCTGGCATTCCCAAGGGCGCCCTGCAACTGCTGCCAGGGCGCGGCGAAACCGTCGGTGCCCGGCTGGTCGCTGACGAACGTATCCGCGGCGTGATGTTCACCGGTTCCACAGCTGTTGCCTCGATCTTGCAACGCAGCATCGCCGGACGTCTGGACGAGCGCGGGCGTAGCATTCCGTTGATTGCCGAAACCGGCGGTCAGAACGCGATGATCGTTGACTCCTCGGCATTGGCCGAACAAGTCGTCATGGACGTGATGGCGTCGGCCTTCGACAGTGCCGGTCAACGCTGCTCCGCCCTGCGGGTGTTTTGCATACAGCAAGATGTCGCTGAACGAGTCATCGGCATGCTCAAGGGCGCCATGGCCGAAGCACGCATGGGTAACCCGCAGCGCCTGTCAGTGGATGTAGGCCCGGTCATCGATAGTGAAGCGCGCGACACCATCGAGCGCCACTTGCAGGCCATGCGCGACAAAGGGCGACGCGTCCATCAGCTGGCCCGTATCGACGAGAAGGAATGCGCCCATGGCACCTTCGTGACACCCACGCTGATCGAACTCGAACGCCTTGACGAGCTGCAGCAGGAAGTCTTCGGCCCGGTGCTGCACGTCTTGCGCTATCGCCGCACGGAGATGGACCAACTTCTGGACCAGATCAACGCGGCGGGCTACGGATTGACCTTGGGTGTGCATACCCGCATCGATGAAACCATCGCCAAGGTGATCGACCGAGCCAAGGTCGGCAACCTCTACGTCAATCGCAACATTGTTGGCGCAGTAGTAGGGGTGCAGCCGTTCGGCGGTGAAGGCCTTTCCGGTACCGGACCCAAGGCCGGCGGCCCGCTGTATCTGTATCGCCTGCTATCGGAGCGGCCCCACGACGCGCTGTTGCGCGCACTGAATTTCGGCGGTACGCAGACGCTGCCCGAGGTGCGTCGCGCCCCCGCCCAGGCCGACGCCGCCCGGCAGTTCCAGGACTGGGCTCGGCAAACCGGCCGGGAAGCAATCGCGGCCCTCTGTGAGCGCTACGCCAACCAATCCCAGAGCGGCACCACTCGCCTGCTCAACGGCCCAACCGGTGAACGCAACAGTTACAGCCTACTGCCACGCGAGCAGGTGCTGTGTCTGGCGGACGACGAAGGCGACCTGATGATCCAGCTGGCGGCGGTATTGGCCGTTGGCAGCCAGGCCGTGCTAGCGGATGTCCCAGCGGCGCGAGCGCTTCACGCCTCGCTCCCTCAGGCGGTCCGGGCCAGGATCACCTTGACCTCGGACTGGACCTGCGACGCGACGCGTTTCGATGTCGTGCTGTACCACGGCGGCCCCGACCAGTTGCTCGCCGTCAGCCAGCGGCTATCGCAACGCAGCGGTCCGATTGTCGGTGTACAGGGATTGGCCAGCGGCGCTACCGACATCCCGCTGGAGCGGCTGTTGATCGAGCGCGCGTTGAGCATCAACACCGCTGCGGCCGGCGGCAATGCGAGTCTGATGAGCATCGGCTGACCGACACAGCTTATCGCCTGTACCGGCCCCGCCGGTTTTTGCACGCGGTTGGGTCGTCTGATTTCGACCAAGGCAATGGGTCCGCCAGCATTCGCGCAGAGCCGGTTCGAACCGCCAGGCGACAAGCCCAGTGAAATCGACGTCAACATTTACTATAAAGCCGAAAGCGAGCCAATCAGCCTGTCGATCGGCCAGCTCATGGGAGCTTTGCGCTTGGCGCAACCTTGTTGGCGGCGTACGCAGCGCTTCTGATGCATCCTGCCGGCGGCTACGCTACCAATGGTCGGGAGGGCAATGAACCGGAGCCAAAATCCCGCTGTCCAGACAAAAGCGTCTGGATCGGGCAAACAAACGATTTGTCGCCGCGCACCGGATATTTATGGAAAAGAGGAACTTTGCCGCAGGCGGCAGAGCGAGACGCTGCTTATACTGACCACCCATTCCAATCTGGAGCCACACCCGTGAATAAAGCCGAGTTGATTGAAGCGATCGCCGCCTCCGCCGATGTACCGAAGAGCACCGCCACCCGCGTGCTGGATGCCTTCACCGAAAGCGTGACCAACACCCTGCAGAACGGCGACAGCGTGACGCTGGTCGGCTTCGGCACCTTTGCCGTCAAAGAGCGTGCGGCCCGTGATGGTCGCAATCCGCAGACTGGCGCAACGATCAAGATCTGCGCAGCAAAGCTGCCAGGCTTCAAGCCAGGCAAGTCGCTGAAGGACGCAGTGAACTAAGTCACTGTCTCCCAGGAAACCGGGCCGCTGACGTCCTTACGGACGCAGCGCCTGCTCGGACCTCGCTCAGCTGGTTTATCCCCGCCTGTTTCCAGCCTGCCCTATACTGGAGCCGCCAGCTGACGTCCCAAAAGGGAGCATGGAACGCTCGGCTTGCACTGTTAAAGCGCGCCAGCGCTGCTCAGCCTCCCTGCAAGCGCCGCAATACGCAGATTCTGTGGTTGGCACTGCTCTTGCTAAATCCCTATTGCCAGGAAGCTGCGGCTCAGGGACGAGAAAATTCAGAAATAGCTGACTAGGGTTCCGGCTCGCGGTTGCGAGTGGCTGGTCCGAGAGTTGGCGACCTCCAGTGAGGTTACACGGCGGGATAAAAGCCCGGGAGACGGCGTTCGACACGCAGCTCCCATTGCCATGTCCACTCACTGGAGGCCTTTTATGCCCCTGCTCGGATTCGACAGCACGACCGACCCGCGGCAACACCCCCCGATCGGAAGGGGGAGCTCCCCATGCGCCTGATCAATCGTGTTCCGGGCCGCACCGGCTGGACGCTGCTGGTGATGCTGCCCTTCGCAATTCTGCTGTTCGCCTACCTGGTCAGCTCTGCACAACGGCTCGAAACCAACCCCAACGACAAGCTCCTGCCTGGCTTCACGCAGATGTCCAGCGCGGTGGAGCGCCTTGCCTTCACAGCGGACAAACGCAGTGGCGACTACCTGTTCTGGCAGGACACCGCCTCCAGCCTCAAGCGCCTCGGCGTCGGCCTCGGCATCGCCGCGGTTGCCGGGCTGTGCCTCGGTGTCGCAGCCGGGACGCTGCCGCTCTTCAGCGCACCCCTGTCGCCTTTGCTGACGGTGCTGTCGATGGTCCCGCCGCTGGCGATCCTGCCGATTCTGTTCATCGTCTTCGGTCTCGGCGAGCTGTCCAAGGTGATGTTGATCGTGATTGGCGTGACCCCGGTGCTGGCACGCGATCTGGAACAGCGCGCCCGGGAGTTGCCGCCGGAGCTGCTGATCAAGGCGCAGACGCTGGGCGCCAACACCTGGACGCTGATCCTGCGGGTGGTGCTGCCGCAATTGCTGCCGCGCCTGTTGATCGCACTGCGCCTGGTGCTCGGTTCAGCCTGGCTGTTTCTCATCGCCGCCGAGGCCATCGCCTCCACCGACGGGCTGGGCTACCGCATCTTTTTGGTCCGCCGCTATCTGGCGATGGACGTGATCCTGCCGTACGTGGCCTGGATCACCCTGCTCGCCTGGAGCATGGATTTCGGTCTGCGCAAGCTCACCCAGCTGGCCTTCCCCTGGTACGAAGGAGCCAAGGCATGAGCGCTCCCAGCCGGCCGGCTGGCGAACGGCCAGCCAACCCTTTCATTCAGGTCGACAACGTCTGGCAGGAATATGGCGATCAGGTGGTGCTGGAACGGCTGAACCTGAGCGTCAACGAAGGTGAATTCTGCACCCTGGTCGGCGCGTCCGGCTGCGGCAAATCCACCTTTCTGCGCCTCTTGCTCGGCCAGGAACGGCCTAGCCGCGGCGACATCCTGCTCGATGGCGCACCCACCGCCGGCGAGCCCGACGCCAGCCGCGGCGTGGTATTCCAGCGTTATTCGGTGTTTCCACACCTGTCGGTACTGGACAACGTCGTCCTCGGCCTGGAGTTGCCCAGCTCCCCCCTGCTGGGCCGCCTGTTCGGCCGCGGCAAGCGCGACGCACGCGAGCAGGCCGAAGTGATCCTGCGCAAGGTGGGCCTCGGTCACTCGCTGGACAAGTACCCGGCACAGCTCTCCGGCGGCATGCAGCAGCGTCTGGCCATCGCCCAGGCGCTCGTCATGAAGCCCCGCGTGCTGTTGCTCGACGAGCCCTTCGGCGCACTCGATCCCGGCATTCGCAAGGACATGCATGAGCTGCTTCTGCAACTCTGGCGGGAGACCCGACTGACGGTGTTCATGGTCACCCACGACCTGTCCGAAGGCTTCACCCTCGGAACGCGCATCCTGGTGTTCGACAAGACCCGCCTCGACCCTCACGCCCCTGGTGCCTACGGCGCACGCGTCACCTATGACATCCCGCTGAACAGCGATCGTCGGGTCGCGCGCGCCGCCGCCGGCGACCTGCCACCGCAGCTAGGCCACCTGCATACCGTCAATCAAGGAGTCTGACATGAGCGCTTCACTCGCGATCCGCCCCATGCTTTATGAAGAAACCCTACCCGGCGGCGGCCACACTTCCTTCGTGCTCAAGCGCGGGCAGCTGTTGCGCCTGACCGACCTCGAAGGCGGCGCCAACGTCAGTCTGCTGATGTTCAATGCGCATGAAAAAAGCGAGCGCCTCAACCTGCCGGACACGCTCAAGTGCCAGCACACCGCCAAGCTCACCACCGGCCATTGCCTGTATTCGGACATGGGGCGGGTGCTGGCCTGCATCACAGCCGATACCTGTGGCTGGCATGACAGTTTCGGTGGCGTACTGAACGCTGACGAAGTCGCCGAGAAATACGGCCAGGGGCGCTATCAGGAACTGCGCAACGGCTTCTTCCGCAACGGCACGGACAACCTGCTGGTAGAAATGGGCAAGTGGAACCTGAATCTGCAGGACCTGCTGATGACACTCAATCTGTTCAGCAAGGTCACCGTAGACGCCGGCGGCGGCTTCGCCTTCGAGGCCGGCAACAGCAAGGCCGGCGACGCCGTGGAGCTGTACGCGCCAATGGACACGCTGGTGGTGCTGACCGCATTGCCACACCCGATGGACCCGAACCCCGAGTACGCAGCGAAACCCGTCCAACTCAGCTGGCACCGCGTCGACAGCGATGGCATCAGCGTCCTTTGCCGTACCTCGCGCGCGGAAAATAGCCGCGGCTTTCACAACACCGAACGACTCTATATTTGAGGAAGGGCTGCCCAAATGACCATCCACGAAAGCAACCTGCACCCCGAAGCCGCCAGTTTCCGGCATGTGATTCCGGCTGGCGAGCCCTATCTGTTCGAAGTGAAGGCCGGCCAGACCCTGCGCCTGCTCGATCTGGAAGGCAATCAGGCGGTCGACACCCTGTTTTTCAGCGCCATGAATCCGCGTGAGCGTTTTGATCCGCAGCGCACCCTGCGCCGGCAGAACAAGGTCTATCTCAGCACCGGCACGGTGCTCTACTCGAACCTTGGCAACCCGCTGCTGACCATCGTCGCCGACACCTGTGGCCGTCACGACACGCTCGGCGGGGCCTGTGCGCAGGAAAGCAACGTGGTGCGTTACGCCCTGGACAAGCGCTACATGCACAGCTGCCGCGATAACTTCCTGCGTGCCAGCCTGCACGACGGTCGCCTGGAGAAGCGCGACATCGGCGCCAACATCAACTTCTTCATGAACGTCCCGGTCACGCCCGACGGCGGCCTGACCTTCGCGGATGGCATCTCCGCCCCGGGCAAATATGTCGAGCTGAAGGCCGAGCAGGACGTGATCGTGCTGATTTCCAATTGCCCGCAACTGAACAACCCGTGCAACGGCTGGAACCCCACGCCGGCCGAAGTGCTGGTATGGGAAAAGGCCGAATAACGCGCTGAAGGCTGGAGGCTGAACGACCCGTAGGGTGGGCAACTCGCGAAGCGATTGCCCACCAAGGCCCCGCAGGGGCCCATCGGCGGGAAAGGCTGATGCCGTTTCCCAGCTACGCCAAGCTGGCCTTTTCGTCCAGCCTCCAGTCTCAAGCGCTCTTGTCAGCTTTACGATTTCACCCCCGGACGGCCGGGGGCGATGAATGAATATAAGCGGGACGGCCCGCCTCCCCCAGAGGGAATGAAGATGTTCGACACACTCCTGATCGCCAACCGCGGCGCCATTGCCTGCCGCATCCTGCGTACGCTGCGTGCCCTGGACGTGAAAGGCGTGGCCGTCTACTCGGAGGCCGATGCCGCCAGCTTGCATATCCAACAGGCCAGTGAAGCCCATAGCCTCGGCGAAGGCGCTGCCGCGAACACCTATCTGGCGGTCGAGAAGATCCTCGCCATTGCGCTTCGAACCGGTGCGAAAGCGGTCCACCCCGGCTATGGCTTCCTCTCCGAAAACGCCGCGTTCGCCGAAGCCTGCGAGGCGGCCGGTATCGCCTTCGTCGGGCCGACGCCGGAACAGCTCCGGGTATTCGGCCTCAAGCACACCGCCCGCGCGCTGGCCAAGCAGCACGGTGTGCCGATGCTCGAAGGCACCGAGCTGCTCGACAGCCTCACCGATGCGCTAGGCGCAGCCGAGCAGGTCGGCTATCCGGTCATGCTCAAGAGCACCGCTGGCGGCGGCGGCATCGGCATGCGGGTTTGCCGTGACGCGGCTGAACTGGCGGATGCCTTCGAGGCAGTCAAACGCTTGGGACAAAACAATTTCAGCGACGCCGGCGTATTCATCGAGAAATACATCCAGCGCGCCCGCCATCTGGAAGTGCAAGTCTTCGGTGATGGTGAGGGCGATGTGATCGCCCTCGGCGTGCGCGACTGCTCTGTGCAGCGGCGCAACCAGAAGGTGTTGGAGGAAACCCCCGCGCCGAACCTGCCCGCCGGCATGGCCGATGCGCTGTGCGAGGCGGCGATCAAGCTGGCCAAGGCGGTCAGCTATCGCAGCGCCGGCACGGTCGAGTTCGTCTATGACAGCCAGGCCGAGCAGTTCTACTTCCTCGAAGTGAACACCCGGCTGCAGGTCGAGCATGGCGTCACCGAGCAGGTTTGGGGCGTCGATCTGGTGCGCTGGATGATCGAACTGGCGGCCGGTGATCTGCCGCCGCTGACCGAGCTGGCCAAGAGCCTGAAGCCCGCGGGCCACGCCATCCAGGCGCGGCTCTATGCAGAGGACCCGGGGCGCGATTTTCAGCCGAGCCCTGGCCTGCTGACCACGGTCCAGTTTCCAGCTGCCGACGGCAAAGCACTGCGCATCGATACCTGGGTCGAAGCAGGTTGCGAAATTCCGCCCTACTTCGACCCGATGATCGCCAAGCTCATCACCTACGCGCCGACCCGTGAGGCAGCCAAGGCTGCGCTCGATCAGGCCTTAACCGACAGCCTGCTGTATGGCGTGGAGACCAACCGCGACTACCTGCGCCAGATTCTCAGGTATGCCCCGTTTGCCAAGGGCAGTCCCTGGACCCGTTGCCTGGACGGCCTGAGCTATCGGGCGACCACTTTCGAGGTGCTCAGCGCTGGCACCCAGACCACCGTTCAGGACTTTCCCGGCCGGCTCGGTTACTGGGCTGTCGGCGTGCCTCCGTCCGGGCCGATGGACAGCCGTGCGCTGCGCCTGGGCAATGTGCTGCTGGGTAATCCGACCGATGCAGCGGGCCTGGAAATCACCATGAGCGGGCCGATCCTGCGCTTCAACACCGATGCGGTGGTCGCGGTAACGGGCGCCGACATTCCGCCGAAGCTCGACGACGTCGAGCAACCGATGCGCACAGCGATTCTGGTCAAGGCCGGCAGCACGCTTGCGCTCGGCACCATCGCCGGGGCCGGTGCGCGCAGCTACCTGTGCATACGCGGCGGGCTGCGGGTGCCCGATTACCTGGGCAGCAAGAGCACCTTTACCCTTGGCCAGTTCGGCGGCCATGCCGGACGCGCACTGCGCGCCGGCGATGTACTGCATGTTCCCGAACTCGTTGACCGCAGCGCCGGCGCCAGCCTGCCTGTCGAGCTCTGCCCGCCGCTGCCATCGGTACGCGAGATCCGCGTGATCTACGGCCCGCACGGCGCGCCGGAATACTTCACGCAAGGCTATATCGAGCGCTTCTTCGCCACCGACTGGGAAGTGCATTTCAACTCCAGCCGCACCGGCGTTCGCCTCATAGGGCCGAAGCCCGAGTGGGTGCGTGACAGCGGCGGCGAGGCCGGCCTGCATCCCTCGAACATCCACGACAACCCCTACGCCATCGGCGCCGTGGACTTCACCGGCGACATGCCGGTCATCCTCGGCCCGGACGGCCCGAGCCTCGGCGGTTTCGTCTGCCCAGTTACCATCATCGAGGCCGACCTCTGGCAGATGGGCCAGCTCAAGGCCGGTGACCGGGTGCGCTTCGTGCCGGTGGATGTGGCCATGGCGCGTGAGTTGGCTAAGACCCAAAATCTTGAGTGCGCCAACCTTTGTAGGAGTGAGCTTGCTCGCGATCAGCCATGCGAAAGGATCGCCAGCAAGCTGGCTCCTACAACAGCACAAGCCCTCACCTCGCCCATCGTCCTCGATCTGGGTAAGGACGACACCCGCCTGGTCGCCCGGCTCTGCGGCGACACCCATTTGCTGTTGGAAATTGGCGCGCCCGAACTGGACCTTGTCCTGCGCTTCCGTGGCCACGCATTGATGCAGGCGCTGGAGGCGAAGAACCTCAACGGTGTGATCGACCTCACCCCCGGCATCCGCTCCCTGCAGGTGCATTACCAGCCGGAGACCCTGCCGCTTCAGAGCGTGCTCGATACCGTCGCCGGCCTCTGGGACGCGGTGTGCTCGGCGCAAGATCTCCGGGTCCCGTCGCGCATCGTGCATCTGCCACTTTCCTGGGACGACCCGGCCTGTCAGCTGGCGATCGACAAGTACATGACCACGGTGCGCAAGGACGCCCCCTGGTGCCCGAGCAATCTGGAATTCATCCGTCGCATCAACGACCTGCCGAACCTCGACGAGGTGCATCGCACCGTGTTCGAAGCCAGCTATCTGGTGATGGGCCTGGGCGACGTCTACCTCGGCGCGCCAGTGGCAACCCCCCTGGACCCGCGGCATCGGCTGGTCACCACCAAATACAACCCGGCGCGCACCTGGACCGCGGAAAACTCGGTCGGCATCGGTGGCGCCTACCTGTGCGTCTATGGCATGGAGGGCCCGGGCGGTTATCAGTTCGTCGGTCGCACGCTGCAGATGTGGAACCGCTACCGCGCGGTGGAAGCCTTCGGCGGCAAGCCCTGGCTGCTGCGCTTCTTCGACCAGATCCGCTTCTACCCGGTATCGGCCGAAGAGCTTTTGAAGATCCGCCGCGATTTCCCGTTGGGCCGCTACCCGCTGACGATCGAAGAGACCGAGCTGCGCCTGTCCGACTATCAGGAATTCCTGGCTAAGGAAGCCGCGGGTATCGACGCCTTCCGCAGCCAGCAGCGCGCGGCTTTCGACGCCGAACGCCAACGCTGGATCGCCTCAGGCCCGGCGCACTTGGAGAGCGAGGAAGTCGCCGCTGAGCTCGGTGAAGACGCCCCGCTGGGCGCCGGCGAGCATGGCATCGAAAGCCACATTGCCGGGAATCTCTGGCAGGTATCCGTGACCGAGGGCGCTCGGGTGGAAGCCGGCGACGTGCTGGTGATCCTCGAGAGCATGAAGATGGAAATCCCGCTCACCGCACCTGTTTCCGGCGTGGTCAAGGACATCCGAGTGCAGCCGGGCTCGCCCGTGCGTGCCGGCCAGCGGCTGGTGGTGATCGAGCGCGCGTAAGGCTCCCTGCCCCACCAAGACGACCGGGTGGATCACGCCTCACCGATCCACCAACCGGCCACCAGGCCGCCGGACCGCTGGGCCGCCGGACCGCCGGACCGCCGGACCGCCGGACCGCCCCGAACATCATGCGTGGAAAAGGCGTTGCCGTTTTCCACCTCAAGAGGAATACCACATGACAACCGACTTTGACCTACGCCTCGACACACTGCGCGCGGCTTACTCCAGCGCCACGCTGTCGCCGCGCGCACTCATCGCTGCAGTGCACGACCAGGCCACCGCCCTCCAGGCCGAATTCAAGCTCTTCATCCATCTGCTAACGAAGGATCAACTCGAGCCCTACCTCGCAGCCCTGGACAGCAAATCCCCGGCCGACCTGCCGCTCTACGGCATCCCCTTCGCCATCAAGGACAATATCGACCTGGCCGGCATCCCGACCACGGCCGCCTGCCCCGCCTTTGCCTATACACCGGAAACCAGCGCGACCATCGTCGACCAACTGATCACCCTCGGTGCCATCCCGCTTGGCAAGACCAACCTCGACCAGTTCGCCACCGGCCTCAACGGCACCCGTTCACCCTACGGCGAGTGCCGCAACAGCGTGCACCCGGACTATCCGTCGGGCGGCTCCAGCGCCGGTTCGTCCCTGGCCGTGGCACTCGGCCTGGCGAGCTTCGCATTGGGCACCGATACCGCCGGTTCCGGTCGGGTGCCGGCCGCATTGAACAACCTGATCGGCCTCAAGGCGAGCAAGGGCTTGATCTCCACCGCCGGCGTAGTCCCGGCGTGCCGTACGCTGGATTGCGTCACCTTCTTCACCGCCACCGCGGCCGAAGCCAGCCAGTTGCTGGCCCTGACCGCCGAACTCGACCCGCGCGACGAATACAGCCGCGCCAATCCGCTGTGGAACGACGGTTCAGCGTTTGGCCAGGTCAAATCCTTCCGTTTCGGCGTGCCCAAACGACCGGAATTTCTCGGCTGCCCGCAAAGCCCGGCGCTGTTCGCCACCACCGTCGAGCACCTGACAGCCATCGGCGGCGAGCCGGTGGAGATCGATTTCGCGCCCTTCCTTGAAGCCGCGCGGCTGCTCTACGAAGGCCCCTGGGTCGCTGAGCGCTACAGCGTTGCCGGCGGGTTGATCGAGCAGCAGCCCGACGCCGTGCTGCCGGTGATCAAGGCGGTGCTGGACAAGGCACCGGGCACCACTGCCGTGCAGCTGTTCCAGGCCCAGTACCGGCTGCAACAGCTCAAGGCCATCTGCGACCGGATCATGGTCGAGGTGGATTGCGTACTGACCCCGGCCTACCCGCGCCCGGTCACGCTGGACGAACTGCACGCCGAACCGGTCAAGCGCAATTCGGACCTGGGCTACTACACCAATTTCATGAACATGCTGGACTACGCCGCCGTGGCGGTGCCGGCGGGCGTGATGCAGAACGGCCTGCCCTGGGGCGTGACCTTGTTCGGGCGAGTATTCACCGATCAGTACCTGTTGAGCCTGGCCGACATGCTGCAACGGCAACATGGCCTCGCATTGATCGGTGGCCAGTCGATCACCTCGCCGGCCCCACAGAACGCCGCACGCAGCGACCGCACCCGTGTCGTGGTCTGCGGCGCGCACCTGGATGGCCTGCCGCTGAACTGGCAGCTCAAACAGCGCGGCGGCCGATTGCTCGAAGCGACGCGCAGCGCAGCGCATTACAAGCTGTACGCGTTGGCCGGTGGCCCACCGTTCCGCCCGGGCATGGTGCGAGTCGCCGATGACGGTGTCGCCATTGAGGTGGAAATCTGGGACGTCCCGAGCTCTGAACTGGGCTCCTTCCTCGCCGGCATCCCGGCACCCCTCGGGCTGGGCAAGGTCCAACTGGCCGACGGCAGTTGGGAGACCGGCTTCATCTGCGAACCGTACGGTTTGCACGGTGCCGTCGATATCAGCGAGTACGCTGGCTGGCGAGCCTATATGAAGAGTCATAGCTGAGCGGGGCCGGCAAACGTTGTGTTTCGCGATGCGCTGCCGAACTCGTCGACTGCTCCGCTGAGCGCGCACGACGCTCTGTCGAAGACAGCCTGGAGCCTATGGGCGTGAATCGTATCGATGTCGCCTGATCCATGACGTCTCCGAAGACCCGTGCGGCCCACAGCGGACCGGGTACTTCCAACGGGCCATGCAAGGCGGTAGACCTTTGTACCTTGCCGTCGGGACGCATCGCGGGATGAATACCGCTGAAAAACGGGCGCACAGCATCCGATGGTCAGCAGGCTATGGGCAGGTGGGTTTATGGAGCGGACACGTCCAAACGAACCAAAACGGAGCCATGCGGTGCGATGGCTGCACATCTATCGCGCCGAACCGAGTTGCGACGCGCCGAGACGGTAGCCAACTTCCCATGCCTGACCAGGTCCGCAAGCCATTGTGTGAATGGAGATTTACGATTTTTTCGCTGCTGCGAAACCGCCATTGAGCGAACTGGCCTGCCCCTTGCAATCCATCAATTACCACGTCTTCGGGTCGCCAACGGCGGTGATCGGGACGAATTGACAAAGGCGTCAACGGTGCTCGCTCTGCTCATGCAGAGGGTGCGTCCGTTACGCCTTTTTTTCGTTTCGCGATTGAAGGAAGAATCATGCGCAAGACTCGCCGTACGCTACTGAAAACGCTGGTTGCCAGCCTCGGATGCTCGGCCCTGCTGCAATGGGTACCGATGATCGCCTGGGCTGGCGATCCGGAGAAAGAGGAACTCAAGCTCGGCTTCATCAAGCTCACCGACATGGCGCCCCTGGCGATTGCCTACGAAAAGGGCTATTTCGAAGATGAAGGCCTCTACGTCACGCTTGAGGCCCAGGCCAACTGGAAGGTGCTGCTGGACCGCGTGATCGATGGCGAACTGGACGGCGCGCACATGCTCTCCGGTCAGCCGCTCGGTGCCACCATCGGCTTTGGCACCAAGGCCGACATCATCACGGCCTTCACCATGGACCTCAATGGCAATGCCATCACCATGTCCAACGCGATCTGGGAGCAGATGAAACCCAACGTGCCCATGGTCGACGGCAAACCGCAGCACCCGATCAAGGCCGACGCGCTGAAACCGGTGATCGAGCAGCTCAACGCCAGCGGCAAGTCATTCAACCTGGGCATGGTGTTCCCGGTCTCCACGCACAACTACGAGCTGCGCTATTGGCTGGCCGCCGGCGGCATTCATCCCGGCTACTACGCACCGAACAAGGGCGATATCAGCGGCCAGATCGATGCCCAGGCATTGCTCTCGGTCACCCCGCCACCACAGATGCCTTCGACCATGGAAGCCGGCACCATCCATGGCTACAGCGTCGGCGAGCCGTGGAACCAGCAGGCGGTGTTCAAGGGTATCGGCGTGCCGGTAGTGGCCGACTACGCGATCCGCAAGAACATGTCGGAGAAGGTCTTCGGCGTCTCCAAGGCCTGGGCCGAAGCCAACCCGGAAACCCACAAGCGGCTGGTCAAGGCGCTGATCCGCGCCGGCAAGTGGCTCGATGACGACAACAACGCCAACCGCCAGGAAGCGGTGGAGATTCTCTCGCGGCCCGAGTACGTCGGTGCCGACGCCAAGGTCATCGCCAACTCCATGACCGGCACTTTCGAGTTCGAGAAGGGCGACAAGCGCGAGGTGCCGGACTTCAACGTGTTCTTCCGCTATCACGCCACCTACCCCTACTACTCCGACGCCATCTGGTACCTGACCCAGATGCGCCGCTGGGGCCAGATCGCCGAAGCCAAGCCGGACAGCTGGTACCTGGACATGGCCAAGCAGGTCTATCGCCCCGACATCTACCGCGAAGCCGCCACCGCGCTGATCGAAGACGGCCTGCTCACTGCGGACGACTTTCCCGCAGCCGATGAAGACGGCATCCGCGAGCCGCTGGCCGACACCATCGACGGCATCACCTACGACGGCCACGCGCCCAACGCCTATCTCGAACAGTTCGCGATCGGCCTGAAAGGCGATACCACCCTCTGACCCCGCCCCCAGCGAGCCGTTGCGGCTCCCTTACTCGGAGAGGACATGTCGATGAGCAATCCAGCCGTCGCGAAAAGCATCAAGCAAACGCTCGAGGCCGGCCGTAAGGCCCGGCTCCGGCGCTGGCTGGCGCAGGTCATCATGCCGCTGGTGGGCGTTCTGGCCTTCCTGCTGTTCTGGCAGCTGGTGGCGACCAACATCCAGACCAGCCTCGGCCAGTTTCCGGGGCCCAGCCAGGTAGCCGAGCAGTTCAACGGGCTGGTCGATGCGCATCTTCAAGCGCGGGAGAAAGCCGAGGCCTTCTACCAGCGCCAGGAAGAGCGCAACGCCGCCAAGCTGGCCAAAAACCCCGACGCCGAGGTGAAGATTCGGCCCTACACCGGCAAGCCGACCTTCTTCGAGCAGATCATCACCAGCCTCTACACGGTGATGACCGGCTTCGCCATCGCCTCGCTGGTCGCGGTGCCGCTGGGCATCGTCTGCGGCCTGAGCAAGACGGTGTACAGCGCCGTCAATCCGCTGATCCAGATCTTCAAGCCGGTGCCGCCGCTGGCCTGGCTGCCGCTGGTGACCATGGTGGTCAGCGCCGTCTATGTCAGTGAAGACCCGCTGATGGCGAAGTCCTTCGTTACCTCGGCGCTGACCGTCGCCCTCTGCTGCCTGTGGCCGACGGTGATCAACACCACCGTTGGCGTCGCCAACCTCGACAAGGACCTGCAGAACGTCAGCCGCGTGCTGCGCCTGTCGCCGCTCAGCCATGTACGCCGCATCGTCCTGCCAGCCGCCATTCCGATGATATTCACCGGCCTGCGGCTGTCGCTGGCGACCGGTTGGATGGTGCTGATCGCCGCGGAAATGCTGGCGCAGAACCCCGGCCTCGGCAAATTCATCTGGGACGAGTTCCAGAACGGCAGTTCCAACTCCCTCGGCCGGATCATGGTCGCGGTGATCGTCATCGGCCTGATCGGCTTCGCCCTGGATCGCATCATGCTGATGCTCCAGCGCCGCGTGAGCTGGGACAAGAACGCAGACCTGCGCTGAGGAAACCACGATGAACCCTATCCATCTCGAACTCACCGGCGTCGGTATCAGCTTCCCTACCGACAAAGGGCTCTACTGCGCCCTGCAGAACGCCAACCTGCGCATCGCCAAGGGCGAATTCGTCTCGCTGATCGGCCACTCCGGCTGCGGCAAGTCGACGGTGCTGAATATCGTCGCCGGGCTTTATCAGGCCACCACCGGCGGCGTGATCCTCGACGGGCGCGAAGTCAACGCGCCCGGCCCGGAGCGCGCGGTGGTGTTCCAGAACCACAGCCTGCTGCCCTGGTTGTCCTGCTACGAGAATGTCGAACTGGCAGTGCGTCAGGTCTTCAAGGGCCAGAAAAGCCGCCGGGAGATGCGCGACTGGATCGAGCACAACCTCCAACTGGTGCACATGACCCACGCCCGCGACAAGCGCCCCAGCGAGATCTCCGGCGGCATGAAACAGCGCATCGGCATCGCCCGCGCGCTGGCCATGCAACCCAAGGTGCTGCTGATGGACGAGCCCTTCGGCGCGCTCGACGCACTGACTCGCGCACACCTGCAGGACTCGCTGATGGAGATCCACGCCGACCTCGGCAACACGGTGATCATGATCACCCATGACGTCGACGAGGCCGTGCTGCTCTCCGACCGTATCGTGATGATGACCAATGGCCCCTCGGCCACCATTGGCGACATCCTGCGCGTCGAGCTCCCGCACCCACGCGACCGCATGAGCTTGGCACACGACGCCCAGTACCACGCTTATCGCGCGCAAGTCCTCGCATTCCTCTACCAACGCCAGCAGCGGCCCGCGGCATGACCGCCACAGCTCAGGTCTTGCCTCGCACGGCTGCGCCGACGCTTGTCGTAGATACTCTGTTGCCGGTCGAGCTTTTAGCAGCTAAAAAAACTTGGCTGGATCAAGATCCTCGCGGCCCGCGCATGCCCACAGTGCGGTCAGCTATTTGCGCATCAGCGCGCCGATGGCCTGCATTTTCTTCTTGCCGCGGCCAACCAGTGCTTCGTAAGACGCCTTCACGTAGGGGCGAACTTGTTCGTCCGCGTTTGACGTCCCGGTGATCGGTGCCTGGTGCCTCGAGCGAACAGATTCGCCCCTACGCTTCGGCGTGCGCCGCGGCTTAGTCGAATTCGCCTCTACGCTGCGGACGGCTCGGGCGCTCATTGCAGCTTGGTTCTTCGAGCTGGCGCGGAACAGGCGATTGCTGTTGCGCTGTTCGCCATAGCATCGCCTGATGGTCATGACGCCAACTAAGGCAGCCGCCGCTTTCGACGATTGTCCGGCTCGGGCCAGACGTGCGGACCCGCTCAACATCCACCATCGCCGAGCTGCAGCAGTCGCTGCACATCCTCGCGATGGCAGAGTTCGGTACCGGGGCGCATCACGGTTGCGCTCCCGGCGGCGACACCGAAGCGCACAGCCTCAACAATGTCGCGCCCGTCGGCCAGCGCCAGCACAATGGCACCGAGCATACTGTCGCCGGCGCCCACCGCACTGACGACTGTAACCTCTGGCGAGCGCAGCCGTTTTAGCTGCTCGCCATAGGCCACCAGCGCCCCTTCCGCGCCCAGCGAGAGCACAATGATTTGCGCACAACCCTCCGCCATCAGGCTGCGTAGCGCTTGCTCCTGTTCCAGTTCGCTCGTGATCGGGCCACCCACCAGCGTCGACAGCTCGTTGAGACTCGGTTTCAGCAAGTATGCACCGCCCCGACGTGCAGCGTAGGCCAGTGGCTCGCCGGACAGGTCGACGACCAGCCTGGCACCGATGCGTCGCGCCAGTCCGAGTAGATCATCGTAGAACGTGAACGCCACGCCGGGCGGAAAGCTTCCGCTCAGCACCAGATACCTCGGCGCAGGATGCAGCGAGGCCAACGCGTCGAGACAGCGGCTCAGTTCATCTGAGGACAGCGAAGGGCCAGGCAGCACGAAACGGTACTGCAGCCCGGTGTCGAACTCGTCCACCGTGAAGCTTTCACGCGTGTCGCCAACGATCGGGACCGGGCGGTGCGCCAGACCCAGCTGATCCAGCGCACGTGTGAGCAGATCACCGAAAGGGCCGCCTGCGGGATAGATCGCCAGCGCATCGCCCCCCAGCGTATCGACCACCCGCGCGACGTTGATCCCTCCGCCGCCCGGGTCATGGCGCGGCAGCGAACAGCGCAACTTCTCGGTGCTGGTCACCCGCGCAGTACTGACGGACAGATCCATAGCCGGGTTGAGGGTCAGACTGGCAATAACGGGCATCGATCACTCCTTGAAGCTTGCAGGCCAAGCCTAGCACCCACCGTGAGGGTAATACATCACCAAGGCATTGCCCCGAAATGGCGCTCTGCGCACAACGGTTGTGCAGCCGACGCCGCCCGGTTGCCCCTGCCCAACATCACTGCTGCGTAAAACGCGGCCGCCGACAGACTGGCACGCTAGGTGCTTGGTTTTCGGCACGGTAGGCCAACGGCGGTCTCCACGTTAAGACAAAGGCGTCGCAACATTCCTGCTCCGGCAGGCGTGCTGCGGCGCCTTTTTGTTTTCGCCTCGAAGCTGGGGCGGCCTCTTTTGCACTAGATGAATGCCTGGAGCCTAACCGATGAATCCCAGTTTCTGGAAAGCCGGCCATACGCCGACGCTGTTCTGCGCCTTTCTCTACTTCGATTTGAGCTTCATGGTCTGGTACATCCTCGGCCCCATGGGCGTGCAGATCGCCGCCGATCTCGGGCTGACCACCCAGCAGCGCGCCTTCATGGTCGCCACGCCGATCCTTTCCGGCGCAGTCCTGCGCCTGGTGCTGGGCGTGCTGGCCGACCGCACCTCGCCGAAGACCGCCGGCCTGTTCGGCCAGATCACCGTGATCGCCGCCTTGTTCGTAGCCTGGCTCAATGGCGTTCACAGCTATGAGCAGGCGCTGCTGCTCGGTCTGTTTCTCGGCATGGCCGGCGCGTCCTTCGCTGTTGCGCTGCCATTGGCCTCGCAGTGGTACCCGCCGCAGCATCAGGGCAAGGCCATGGGCATCGCCGGTGCCGGCAACTCCGGTACTGTCTTCGCAGCGCTGTTCGCGCCGGTGCTGGCCACGATGTTCGGCTGGAGCAACGTGTTCGGCCTGGCGCTGATCCCGCTGACGCTGACCCTGATGATCTTTGCCAGCGTGGCCAAGAACGCACCGAACCGTCCCGCGCCGAAGTCCTTCGCCGACTATATGAAGGCGTTGGGAGATCGCGACAGCTGGTGGTTCATGTTCTTCTACAGCGTCACCTTCGGCGGCTTTCTCGGCCTGGCCAGCACCCTGCCCGGCTATTTCCACGACCAGTACGCCTTCGACCCGGTCAAGGCCGGCTACTACACCGCGGCGTGTGTATTCGCCGGCAGCATGCTGCGCCCGCTCGGTGGTGCGCTGGCCGACCGTATCGGCGGCATTCGCTCGCTGCTGGTGATGTACACCGTCGCGGCAGCCTGCCTGTTCATCGTCGGCTTCAACTTGCCGAACTCGACGGCTGCCCTGGCGCTGTTCGTCGTCGCCATGCTCAGCCTGGGTGCCGGCAACGGCGCGGTGTTCCAGCTGGTGCCGCAGCGCTTCAACAAGGAAATTGGGGTGATGACCGGACTGGTCGGCATGGCGGGTGGCATCGGCGGCTTCCTGCTGACCGCAGGCCTGGGCGTCGTCAAGCAGGCCACCGGTGACTACCAGATGGGCCTCTGGCTGTTCGCCAGCCTGGGTGCGCTGGCCTGGTTCGGCCTTTATGGCGTCAAGCGTCGCTGGAGAACGACCTGGGGATCTGCGGCGATGACCGCTGCACGCGTATAGAGGCAGCTGCAAGCTGCAAGCTACAAGCTACAAGCTACAAGCTACAAGCTACAAGCTCAGAGCTGCACGCTGCACGCTGCACGCTCAGAGCTGAGCCAGCCATATGTAACGCTTTTCTTGTCGCTTGCAGCTTGCCCTGCCCCCTTGGAGCTTTCTTGATGCCTTTGCAGTTGTCATTCGGCGAAGCCACCGCAACCGGCCCGCGTGAGGAGAATCAGGACGCGCTGCGCATCGTCACGCCGACACCGGGGCTCGCGGCGAGCAAGGGCGCGCTGTTTGCCATTGCCGACGGCGTCAGCCAGTGTGCCGATGGCGGCCTCGCCGCACGGGCCACCCTGCAGGCACTGGCCACCGATTACTACGCCACACCGGAAACCTGGACCGTCGCGCAGTCGCTCGACCGGCTGTTGGTTGCCCACAATCGCTGGCTGCAGGCCAACGGTGGCGGTCAGCCGCTGCTGACCACGTTGACCGCATTGGTGCTGCGCGGCCGTTGCTTTACCCTCGCCCATATCGGTGACTGTCGCGCCTACCGCTGGCTCGACGGCGAGCTGCAGCGGCTCAGCGAAGACCACGTCTGGGACCAGCCGAACATGCAGCACGTACTCAAACGTGCCATGGGCCTGGACCAGCATCTGGTGGTGGATTACCTCGACGGCGAACTACGTCTCGGCGAATGCTTCGCACTGCTCAGCGACGGCGTCTGGACCAGCATCACCGAAGGCGATATCCAGAACGTCCTGCGTGCCGAGCCCGACCTGCCCAACGCCGCCCGGGCGCTGGTCCACCTCGCGCATCAGACCGGTAGCCAGGACAATGCCAGCGCCCTGCTGCTGCGGGTCGATGAACTGCCGGAAGCGGCGCTGGCCGACTCGCTCGCGCAGCTGGCGGACTGGCCTTTGCCGCCCAGATTGCGCCCCGATCAGGTTTTCGAAGGCTGGACCGTCGAGGCGCTGCTGGCCGAGTCGCGTCAGTCACTGGTCTACCGCGTGCGGGACCAATCGGGTCAGCCCTGGCTGCTGAAAACATTGCCGGCCAGCCGCGACGATGAACCCGCAGCCGGACCGGCCCTGCTGCAGGAAGAGTGGTTTCTACGCCGCGTTGAAGGTCGTGCTTTTCCCCAAGTCCTTGGGCTACCCCAGCGCCAGCACCTGTATTACGTGCAGCGTGAATACCGTGGCCAGACCCTCGCCCGGCAATTTGGCCAGCAGGGCCCGATGGCACTGACCGATTGGCTGCAGCTGGCCCCACGGCTGGTCCGGGCAGTGGGCATGCTGCACCGTCGCAACATCCTGCACCGCGATATCAAGCCCGAGAATCTGCACCTTGGCGATGACGGCGAGCTGCGCCTGCTGGATTTCGGCCTCGCCTACTGCCCGGGCCTGTCCCGAGATCTGCCGCATCATCTCCCGGGTACGCCAAGCTATATCGCGCCGGAAGCCTTTGGCGGCGAACCACCAAGTCGGGAACAGGACCTCTATGCAGCAGGCGTCACGCTCTACTACCTGCTCAGCGGCCACTACCCCTACGGCGAAGTCGAGGCCTTCCAGCGCCCCCGTTTCGGATTGCCGGTGCCTGCCAGTCGCTACCGGCCCGACCTGCCCCAGTGGCTGGATGACATGCTCAGGCGTGCCGTCGCGGCCGATCCCTCGCAGCGTTTCGAAACCGCGGAAGAATGGCTGCTGACCCTGGAGCAGGGTGAGCGCCTGACCGGCGGCAGGACGAAGCGGCCGTTGCTTGAGCGCGAGCCACTGAAGGTCTGGCGCGGCCTCGCGCTGATGTCATTGCTGCTGAATCTGGTGCTGCTGGCGTGGCTGGCAAAAGGCAGCTGAGCGACTGACCGCGCTCAGATCGACATGCGACGGACAATCAAACCCTGCCGCGCAACGCGAACCAGTTGCCGCACACAGTCTTCTAGACCTGCCGCACTTGGCGCCTGGATCACGGCCAGGTCGAAACTGTCCGCAGCGAAATGCGCCAGTGACTCATCGGCACCGCTGAACTGAACGAGAAAGGCGCGCGGCTTGCTCCAGCGCTTCGGCCAGCCATCGAGATAGCGCAACAGCGAGGGTTGATGGCTGCCGCCAAGGAGGATTTTCGGATTGCTGCGAACCAGCCCGCTGGTGATCGGGGCCAGACGTAGAGGAGCGCGTTGCAGTGCATTCATTTGGGAAATGTCCCGCCTCGAGAATTCCGCTGGGCAGCGGTGGGAGGCGACACCGAACCAGCGCTTTAGCGGTATTTCGAAGCCTTCGGCTCCAGGCGCCCCGCAAGTAGCTGACTAAATCGGCGCATGCGTTGAACAATAGGAAAGCGCCACGGGTGCTGTCAATGCCCAATTCCAGCGAGCCTTGCGTTTCGCTGCACCAGCACTGCGCGGCACGCTTCATATGGGTGCAGAAAAACAACGACCTCGAATCCGTCCATGTCACTAACCGTTTGAAAATAAAGGATTTACGAGGTTGGCACGGGCTCTGCATTGTCATCTTCAACATCAAGCCAGGCCCTCAACGTGGAGGGCCGGGCTCCGAATACGGATGACAAGGACAAAGGCGTCCTCACTGGGAGACCAGTGGGGCGCCTTTTTCGTTGTTGGACCTTTTCAATGGCATGGCCAGGCAGCGAACAGCCATCCGGCCCGGCGCGGAGAACGGCATGAAGAAACTCAAACTGGTGATGATTGGCAACGGCATGGCCGGGGTACGCACCCTCGAAGAGCTGCTCAAGCTGGCCCCCGAGCTTTACGACATCACGGTGTTCGGTGCCGAGCCCCATCCGAACTACAACCGTATCCTGCTGTCCCCCGTGTTGGCTGGCGAACAGACCTTCGAAGAGATCGTGCTCAACGATCTCAGCTGGTACGCCGAGCACAACATCCGCCTGATGCTCAACCGCAAGGTGGTCGAGATCGACCGCGCCAGGCGCCGCGTCATCGCCGAGGACGGCAGCGAAGCCGAATACGACCGCCTGCTGATTGCCACCGGCTCGAATCCCTTCATCCTGCCGATACCGGGCAACCAGCTCGACGGCGTGATCGGCTACCGCGACATTGCCGACACCCAGACGATGATGGACGCCGCCAAGACCCATAAGCACGCGGTGGTCATCGGCGGCGGGTTGCTCGGGCTGGAAGCGGCCAACGGCCTGAAGCTGCGCGGCATGGAGGTCACCGTGGTGCATATCGGCGAATGGCCGATGGAGCGCCAGCTGGACAAGACCGCCGGCACCTTGCTGCAGCAGGCGCTGGAAGCGCGCGGACTGAAGTTCAAGATGCAGAAGCAGACCGCCGAGTTGCTCGGCAACGAGCAGGGCCGCGTCCGGGCCGTGCGCTTCGCCGACAACGAGGTGATCGACGCGGATCTGGTTGTCATGGCTGCCGGCATCCGCCCCAACAGCGAACTGGCGGAAAAAGCCGGGCTGCCCTGCAACCGCGGCATCCTGGTCAACGACACGCTGCAGACCTATGACCCGCGCGTCTATGCCGTCGGCGAGTGCGCCAACCATCGTGGCACCGCCTACGGCCTGGTGGCGCCGCTGTTCGAGCAGGCCAAGGTCTGCGCCAACCACTTGGCCATGCTGGGCTTCTCCCGCTACCTGGGCTCGGTCACCTCGACCAAGCTCAAGGTCACCGGCATCGATCTGTTCTCCGCGGGCGATTTCATCGGCGGCGACGGCACCGAGACCATCACCCTCTCCGACCCCATCGGCGGCGTGTACAAGAAGCTGGTGATCAAGAACAACATCCTTGTCGGTGCCTGCCTGTACGGCGACACGGCGGACGGCGGCTGGTATTTCCGTCAGGTGCGCGAAGGCCACAACGTCAGCGAGATCCGCGACCAGCTCATGTTTGGAGAGGGTGCCATCGGCGACACCGGCCATCAGGGCCAGAACAAGGCCATGGCCATGCCCGACGGCATGGAAGTCTGCGGCTGCAACGGCGTGTGCAAAGGCGAGATCGTCAAGGCGATTCAGGAACATGGATTGTTCTCCGTCGACGACGTGAAGAAGCACACCAAGGCTGCCAGCTCCTGCGGCTCCTGCGCCGGGCTGGTCGAACAGATTCTCATGAGCACCGTCGGCGGCGCCGCGGACGTGAAGCCGAAAAGCGAAAAAGCCATCTGCGGCTGCAGCGACCTCAACCACGGCCAGGTGCGCAAGGCCATCGTCGATCAGCACCTGATCAGCATTCCTGACGCCATGCGCTATATGAACTGGCGCACCCCCAACGGCTGCGCCACCTGTCGCCCGGCTTTGAATTACTACCTGATTTCTTCCTGGCCCGGCGAAGCCAAGGACGATCCGCAGTCGCGCTTCATCAACGAGCGCGCCCACGCCAATATCCAGAAGGACGGCACCTATTCGGTCATTCCGCGGATGTTCGGCGGCGTGACCAATGCCGCCGAGCTGCGCCGCATCGCTGACGTCGCCGACAAGTACCAGGTGCCGATGGTGAAGGTCACCGGCGGCCAGCGCATCGATCTGCTGGGCATCAAGAAGGACGACCTGCCAAACGTCTGGAAGGACCTGGACATGCCCGACGGCCACGCCTACGGCAAATCGATCCGCACCGTGAAGACCTGCGTGGGCAAGGAGTTCTGCCGTTTCGGCACGCAGAATTCGACCGGGCTGGGCATCGATCTGGAGAAGGCATTGTTCGGCATGTACTCGCCGCACAAGGTCAAGCTCGCGGTCTCCGCCTGCCCGCGCAACTGCGCCGAGTCCGGCATCAAGGACGTTGGCATCATCGGCGTCGATTCCGGCTGGGAACTGTACGTCGGTGGCAACGGTGGCATCAAGACCGAAGCCGGCGAGTTCTTCGTCAAGGTCAAGACCGCCGAGGAAGTCGCCGAATACAGCTTCGCCTTCCTCCAGCTCTACCGCGAGGAAGGCTTCTACCTCGAACGCACCGTGCACTACATGCAGCGCGTCGGCCTGGACTACATCAAGAAGATCGTCCTGGAAGACGAAGCCCGGCGCAAGGCGCTGGCCCAGCGGCTGATGTTCTCCCTGAGCTTCGAAGGTGACGGCTGGAAGCGGGTGATTGCCGAGCAGTCACGGAAGAAAGAATACGAAACCATCCAGTTGGCCCAGATCGAGCCCGCGTGACCATCCACGTA
>NZ_JAMOIE010000020.1 GCF_024448935.1 Stutzerimonas stutzeri | reverse complement strand
TTTCGGACGCTACTGCAACCGCAGTCACCGCACAAGAGACATTTAAAATATTATGGCACTACATTGCGCGCAGACAGCCGTCAGTCGCCAATAATCAATAACTTAGCGCTGCACTCGCCCGGATTTGGCTCGATTTGTATGGGGAAGTTGACAAATATGGGTTAAGAACGCCGGGTTGAAGAAAGACACCGCAAATGCGGTATCCGCGACCGCAGATACGGTCTGGCATCGTTCAGGAAGTTGTGCTGTGCAGATTGCGCCGAGCCACTGCGAACTTGGCCTGCAGGGTGCGCTCGGTGATGCCCATCGCGTTGCCGTGGTGCGCCACCATCGCGCTGATGATGGCCTCCTGCGTCAGGAAGCTGGAATACGGCATGCCGCTGGGCGACTTGCCCAGCAGCAGCGTCAGTAACCCGCCAACGATGTTCAGGTAGGTCGATTCGCTGCGCGGCCCCGGCGTGTTTGCACGCTCCGTGTCGGCCGCGCAGGCGGCGTGCGTCTTCAGCAGCACCTCGTGCTCGGCGCGCAGCGTCTGATGCACGCCCAGGTGTTCCGCCAGCCGCGCCTTGATCGCTTCCCGCTCGGCCAGCAATGCGCCCACGGTGTCCAGGCTGATCGCCGGATGAAGCGCACGCTCGATCTCATCGAACAGAAACGCCGGTCTCTCGCCGGGGTAGTGGTGCGCCATCCAGGCTTTCAGATCGACGTGCCGCACCGTCAGCGACGGGTCGTCCATCGCGAGGCTCTGCGTGCCCCGCACCAAGCCATCCTTGCCATACCGCATCTCGCCGTGGGCCAGCGCATCGAAGATCCTTTCGGTGTTCAATCGCAGCATCGGCCAGCGCGGAAACTCCGTTGCCTCCGGCAGAGGCCGCTGTCCCAAGGTCGCCAGGATGCGCCGCTCGAAGCGCAGCAATCCACTCCAGCGGATTGCCGCCTCGATCGGGCGGTAGTAGGTTTTCGCGCCATCGGCCAGGCTGCTCGACTTCGGCATATCGCGCGCCTCCATTCGCCATCGAACCGAGTCCAGGCACGCGCACCCGCCGTACAGGCGGCGTGTGTGGCTGTGGACTCTCCGGGCGAAACGAGCAGGTGGCGAAGCGGCGAAGACCGTGGCATCGGCGATGCCGCCGGTTTCGTTGCGAGATGCGCGCCTTGCCGCGCATTGCACCATCACTCACAATTTGCAAGCCGCGAAACATGCTGTCACCAGCGTCATTCGCAGGCGCCATGCCTGACCCGGATACCCAGGCCAAAGTCTTTGCAGGGGAAAAGGCCCGGTAAAGCGCGATCACCTCAACACGCCAGAGCCGATGCGCATACGGCATGCACTGTTGCGCCGCGCGTCTTCCCTGTGACGCGCCACGATGGGCATGCGAATTTCAGCGCAGGATGCCAACCGCAAGCGAGAGCAACGCCTGAGTGCAGCGCGCCCGTGCACCGCGTCAATGGAATTCCGATGTGGCAAAACAGGTCTGGCGCTTTGACCAAAATGGAATCGGCCAACCCGCCTGAAGCAGCCTCATGCGAGCCGTTGCGTATCCAACGGCATATGGCCGACACGCTGCGCACGGTCGATGAAGTGGCGCAGCGGCTCCGCCATCGCGCCCTCGGGATGTAGCAGGTAGGTCGTCAGCGCTGCCGAGCCTTCATCCAGCGGCCGGACGATCACGTCCGCCTGCCGGCGTGCCGCCACGTGCGCCGCGCTGGAAAATCCCACGCCATAGCCGGCCGCCACCAGGGCCAGCATCAGCGAGTGGGTCGTCACGTACTCGGCCACGACCGGCGGTGTCTCCACCCGGCGCAGCAGGCGCTCGCATTGCCGGCTGCATTCCTCACACACCTGCGGGTGGCACAGCACCAGCGGGTAGCTCATCACCTCTTCCAGCGGCACCCGCTTGTGCGCCAGCAAGGGGTGCCGCGCGGGTATGGCCACCACCAGCGGGTCTTGCCACACCGGCGTGGCGACCAGCCCGGTCTCCATCTGGCCGGCCATCGCAAAGGCCGCGTCGTACAGGGCGTTGCCCAGCCCGCCCACCACCTGCGACAGCGGCGCCTCGAACAGCCGGATGCCCACTTCCGGCGCCTCCTCCCGGCACAGCGCGAGCAGCGCCGACAGCCGGGCCCGCCCGACGCAGCCGGCCAAGGCGATGCGCAGGGTGCCCCGGTGTCCCGCCGCCACCGCCCGCGCCTTGGTCCGGGCTTGCTCAAGGGTGAGCAGCACGCGCCGGGCTTCCTCCAGGAACACCTGGCCGGCCGGGGTCAGGCGCACGCCGCGCGTCGTGCGCTCCAGCAGCATCACGCCCAGGCCTGCCTCCAGTTGGCGAATCGTGCGCGACAGGGGCGACTGCTCCACATGCAGCCGCCCCGCCGCCCGGCGAAAGTGCAACTCCTCGGCCACGGCGATGAAACAGCGAAGTCGCCATTTAGCTCAGGGAGGGGTTGCGCCTGGAGTCAGCAGTTGCCCTTCTTTGCCTGGCCCGGCGGGCAGTGATTGCCGCCGTGGCCGCCACCATCTCCGATGTCAATACCGACGCCTGGCAAGCGCAGGCTGCAGCCAGTCATCAACAGAGCCGCCAGCACGACGGCTGCGGTGCGAGTCATCACGGATTGCGCTTTCATTGGAATACTCCTGGATTTCCGCTGGACGCCGAGGGCTGGCGCCTGGGAGCAGTATCCGCCGCTGCGCGCCTCGACGACAGAGGCATCTTCTTCCGATTGAGTCGAAGTTACACGGCAACTGAGGTGCGACAGGATCATCACCAGCGAAGGACGATCCTGTCGAGTCCCCACTTAGCCCGCGTGGTACTCCGCGTCTGCCACTTCGAAGCGCTGCTGAATGGAAGCCGCCGGCTCCTTGCCCATGATGCTCACCACATAGATGGTGATGCTGGCGAGGATGAAGCCTGGGATGATTTCGTACAGTCCGAGACCGATGAATTCCTTCCACACCACCACGGTGATAGCGCCGACCAACATGCCCGCCAGCGCACCGTTGCGGGTCATGCGCTTCCACACCAGCGAGATCAACACCACCGGCCCGAATGCAGCGCCGAAGCCGGCCCAGGCGTAGGACACCAATCCCAGCACCTTGCTGTCCGGGTTTGACGCGATGCCGATGGCAATCAGGGCAATCAGCAGCACCATGCCGCGACCGACCCAGACCAGTTCGGTCTGCGACGCGCCCTTGCGCAGGAAGGCTTTGTAGAAGTCCTGGGTCAGTGCGCTGGAGCTGACAAGCAGTTGCGCACTGAGGGTACTCATCACGGCAGCCAGTACGCCGGAGAGAATGATGCCGGCCACCCAGGGGTTGAACATCAGCTTGACCAGTTCCATGAACACCCGCTCGCCGTTCTCGGTGACCGGACCGGCCAGCGCGGGGTTGTCGGCGAAGTAAGCGATACCGAGGAAGCCCACGGTTACAGCGCCTGCGAGCGTCAGGATCATCCAGGTCATACCGATGCGGCGGGCGTTGGGAATGGTCTTCACCGAGTCGGCCGCCATGAAGCGCACCAGGATGTGAGGCTGACCGAAGTAGCCAAGGCCCCAGCCGAGCAGCGAGATGATGGCGATGAAGGACAACCCCTTGAACATGTCGAAATTCGACGGATCCTGCGCCGCGATCGTGTCCATGGCGGTGCCTATGTCACCCAGCGCGAGGATGACGAATACCGGGGTGATCAACAGCGCGAAGATCATCAGCGTCGCCTGAACGGTATCGGTCCAGCTCACCGCGAGGAAGCCGCCGATGAACACGTAAAGAATGGTCGCCGCTGCACCTACCCAGAGCGCCGTACCGTATTCCATCCCAAAGGTCGACTCGAACAGGCGCGCTCCAGCTACCACGCCGGAGGCGCAGTAGATGGTGAAGAACACCAGAATCACCAGTGCCGAAAAGATGCGCAGCAGGCGACTGGAGTCCTCGAAGCGATGAGAAAAATAGTCCGGCAGGGTCAGGGCGTTGTGATTGTGCTCGGTGTGCACGCGCAAACGGCCAGCGACGAAGATCCAGTTGAGCCAGGCGCCAGCGATGAGGCCGATGGCGATCCAGCTTTCGGACAGGCCCGCAACGAAGATCGCACCCGGCAACCCCATCAGCAACCAGCCGCTCATGTCGGACGCGCCCGCCGACAATGCGGTGACGAAACTGCCGAGGCTGCGGCCGCCGAGGATGTAGTCGTCGAAGTTCTTGGTGGCGCGGTAGGCGGTGAAACCGATAAGGATCATCGCCGCGATGTAGATCACGAAGGTGATCAGAGTGGGGGTACTCACATTCATTGGTTTTGTTTTCCTTGTGCTGCGGGGACCAGGCCCCCCGCCTCCACTGACGAAACGCGAACGCTTGTGGCGCAGCGTTGGCAACGGATGGGTCGGGTTAGCACGAAAGCATAGCGTCTCGATGTGGCCGTTGCTCGTGACCGGGCAGTTTTGACTGAGAAACGTGCGAACGGAACGACCGATGGGGTTGCTGACGTTCGGCGATGCCGCGCTGCAGCTGGTTCAGTGCTTTGGCCAGGCTGCCGGTTTCATCATTCGCGGTCCAGTTCGATGGGCGTGTGGTAGTCACCGCGACCGACCCGCTGGGCGGCTTGAGCCAGCGCGCTCATCGGTCCTGAAAGGCTACGCGCCAGCATCAGCGCCCCCAACAGGGAGCGATCAGGCCAACGAGCGTAATCAGCAGGACCCGCATACTGACAGCGAACCATGGATCGTCGGATTCAATTACCGCTACGCACAAACGGATCGTCCTGGCTACGGTCTCACCCTGAGTAGCTGCACCTTCCAGTGCGGCTCCATCGCACCCCCGAGGAGACCCGCCATGACAGTCAACATCGATACTGCGAACGGCACTTGTTCAACCACTCTCGAAAACGCCACCCATACCTGCGCCATCAAGGACGTGCGAGTCTCGACAGATCCAGCAGCTCGGATGTCCATGGCTCATATCAGCGGCCATAGCGTTCACGTGACCGAAGACATGGCCGAGCATCTGATCGCAGCAGGCGCCAAGGACGATCGCAAGAACCTTGTTGTCGACGACTAAGCACGCCACATCAGCCGTCGCCGACCAGCGGTTAACGGTTGGTCGCGGATAAAAAAGAAAACCCCGCTGCCGGAATGCCGGCAGCGGGGTTTTTGGTTACTGTCCGGGTTCGATGCGATGCCAAGCGCGATGAAGGCGATCAGCAGCACCATCGCCCGGCCGACCCAGACCAGCTCGGTCTGCGAAGCATCCTTGCGCAGCATGGCCTTGTAGAAGTCCTGCGTCAGGGCGATGAAGCCGATCAGCAGCATGGCGCCGATGTAGATCACGAACGCGATCAAGGTGGGAGTACTGATGCTCATCTTGATCCCTCGTTAGTTGTTGTGGATGGGCGCGAGGGTATTCCCGGTGCCACCTGGCAGAGGGCCGGTGCCGGACAGGCCACAGCCACCGAACGGCTGCGCACCGACCACCGCGCGCACCTGGTTACGGTTGACGTAGAGGTTGCCGACCCGCGCCAGCGCTTCGATGCCGGCTGCGGTTTCCTCGTTGCGGCTGTGGATACCGAGGGTCAGGCCGTATCCGGTGGCGTTGGTGTCGGCGACGACCTTCTCCATATCTGCCGCATCGAAGCGCACCACGTTCGCCAGCTCGGCTACCTTGATCCGGCGCGCCAGATTGCTTTCGATATGCGCATCCAGGCGCGCGATGTCCAGTGGCCCTTTCGGCGGGTGTGTCGCCTCGCCAAACACCCGCAAGTGCAACGCACGCAACAGCACACCACCCAGTGCCCGTGCCAGCGACGGGTCGCTGCCATAACGGGCCAGTTCGGCGCCCGCGTAATCAGCAGGTTGTGGAAGTCGGCATCCAGCACCGGATAACGAGGCGTTTCGAACAACTGCGCCAGCCGCCGCGGATCGTCGGCGCTGAGGTCCTGCTCATCGAGGTCGATGATGAGCATGCGGTTATCACCCTTGCCGGCGAATTCGTGTTCGGCGTATCCCGGCACCAGGCAGGCCCGCATACGGCACACCTCACCGCCCGCGCCGTCGACCTCAAACGCGGCACTGCCCGACAGCGACAGTACCAACTGGTGGTAGTCGTGCGCGTGTTCGTGAACCTTGTCATCAAGGCGCAGCAGACGGGCGTTGAGCATGGAGGGGCACCGCGCTCTACCGGAGGCGCTGGCGCTTTCCCGGCCAGGCCGGAAAACGGCAAGGGCTCAGATAGATTGAAATCATTCCAACGATACCCATCTAAGGAGCATGTACTCGAGACAGGTGCCTCATGAACGACGATAGCAATCAGGAATTCGAGCAGAGCGTATCCTCCACCGGGCTGGTTCTGCCCGACCAGGATCAGCCGGACAAGCTCTATGTGATCCCGGTGCACAACCGGCCGTTCTTCCCGGCGCAGGTCCTGCCGGTCATCGTCAACGAGCACCCTTGGGCGGAAACGCTCGAGCTGGTCTCGAAAACACCCCATCAACGCCTGGCCCTGTTCTTCATGGATACGCCAGCCCAGGACGTCACCAGCTTCGATCCGGATGCCCTGCCCGAACACGGCACGATGGTTCGCATCCATCACGCCTCCAAGGAAGGCGGCAAGCTGCAGTTCGTTGCACAGGGCATGGCGCGGGTGCGTATCCGCGGCTGGCTGCGGCGTAAACCCCCGTACTTGGTGGAAGTGGACTACCCGCAAAGCGACGAAGACCCACGAGACGAGGTGAAGGCCTATGGCATGGCGCTCATTAATGCGATCAAGGAACTGCTACCGCTCAACCCGTTGTACAGCGAAGAGTTGAAGAACTATCTCAACCGTTTCAGCCCGAACGCGCCGTCGCCGCTGACCGATTTTGCCGCCGCCCTGACCACGGCGCCGGGCATCGAGCTGCAGGAAGTCCTGGACACCGTGCCGGTGCTCAAACGCATGGAAAAGGTGCTACCGCTGCTGCGCAAGGAAGTCGAGGTCGCCAAGCTACAGAAAGAGCTGACCGGCGAGGTCAACCGCAAGATCGGCGAACGCCAGCGCGAGTTCTTCCTCAAGGAGCAGCTGAAGATCATTCAGCACGAGCTGGGCATCACCAAGGACGATCGCAGCGCCGACGCCGACGAGTTCCGCTCGCGGCTGGAAGGCAAGGTGGTACCTCCCGCCGCACAGAAGCGGATCGACGACGAGCTGACCAAGCTCTCGGTGCTGGAAACCGGCTCGCCGGAGTATGCGGTAACCCGTAACTACCTGGACTGGGCCACGTCGATGCCCTGGGGGCTGTACAGCAAGGACAAGCTCGACCTCGAACATGCTCGCAAAGTGCTCAATGCGCATCATGCCGGCCTCGACGACATCAAGAGCCGGATCATCGAGTTCCTCGCCGTCGGCGCATTCCGCGGCGAGATAGCCGGCTCCATCGTGCTGCTGGTCGGCCCGCCAGGCGTCGGCAAGACCAGCATCGGCAAGTCGATCGCCGAGTCGCTGGGCCGCCCCTTCTACCGCTTCAGCGTCGGCGGCATGCGCGACGAGGCCGAGATCAAGGGCCATCGCCGCACCTACATCGGTGCCCTGCCCGGCAAACTGGCGCAAGCACTCAAGGAAGTCGAAGTGATGAACCCGGTGATCATGCTCGATGAGGTGGACAAGCTGGGTAGCAGCCACCAGGGTGACCCAGCGTCAGCCCTGCTGGAAACCCTCGACCCAGAGCAGAATGTGGGTTTTCTCGATCACTATCTCGATTTGCGCCTGGACCTGTCCAAGGTGCTCTTCGTCTGCACCGCCAACAGCCTCTATTCGATTCCCGGCCCATTGCTGGACCGCATGGAAATCATTCGCCTGTCCGGCTACATCACGGAAGAGAAACTGGCGATCGCCAAACGCCACCTCTGGCCGCGGCAGCTGGAGCGTGCTGGCGTGCCGAAGAATCGTCTGGGGATCAGCGATAGCGCGTTGCGCAGCCTGATCGAAGGCTATGCTCGGGAAGCCGGGGTACGTCAGTTGGACAAGCAGCTCGGCAAGGTAGTGCGTAAGGCAGTGGTCAAGCTGCTCGACGAGCCAGAGAGCAAGATCAAGATCGGCCCGAAAGATATCGAGAGCTACCTGGGCATGCCGTTCTGGCATCCCGAGCAATTGCTTGCCGGGGTCGGCGTGGTCACCGGCCTGGCCTGGAACAGCATGGGAGGCGCAACGTTGCCCATCGAGGCAACACGCATCCATACGCTCAACCGAGGTTTCAAGCTCACCGGCAAGCTGGGCGATGTGATGAAGGAGTCGGCCGAAATTGCCTTCAGCTATGTGAGCTCGCATCTGAAGGAATTCAAAGGCGATCCGGAGTTCTTCGATCAGGCCTTCGTGCACATGCACGTGCCGGAGGGCGCGACGCCGAAGGACGGGCCCAGTGCTGGCATCAGCATGGCCAGCGCGCTGCTCTCGTTGGCACGCAACCAGGCGCCCAAGAAAGGCGTGGCCATGACCGGCGAGCTAACCCTGACCGGGCTGGTGCTGCCGATCGGTGGGCTGCGCGAGAAGGTCATCGCGGCGCGGCGCTTGAAGCTTAACGAACTGATCATCCCGGAGCTGAATCGCGGAGATTTCGAGGAGCTGCCGGACTATCTGAAAGAAGGCCTGACGATGCACTTCGCCAAGCGCTTCAGTGACGTGGTCAAGGTCTTGTTCTGATACCGGATCAGGGGCCGAGACCGGCGGCACGGTCCCTTCCGCTTGCGTGCAGCCCGTCGCCGTTGCGAATGGCTTTACCCACCGGCCCTGGCGCCTTATGGTTTCCACCGACGCCCGAGCGTTTTCTTTCTTCCCTCTGGAGCCGGTCGCCCATGCCTCTCGCCCGTTTGCTGTGGTTCGCCCCGTTGTTCCTGCTGGCCGGTTGCGCCAGTACGCCGCCTAGCAGTATCGCGCTGAACGACGATGCGGACTGCCCGCTGACCTTGCAGCCCGGTCAGATGTTGATCCTGAGCCTGCCAAGCAACCCCACCACAGGTTACCGCTGGAACCTGCGCGAGGTTTCGGCCGAGCAGCTGAAAAGCCTTGGCCCGGAAGTATTCAGCTCACCGAAGTCCGACGTCATCGGCGGCGATGGTCTGTCCACCTGGCGCTTCGAGGCAGCCGAGGCCGGCAGCGGCCGCCTCTATCTCGCCTATCAGCGCCCCTGGGAAACCGACACCGAGCCGGCCGGGCTGTTCGACTGCCGAATCGAAGTGCAATAAGACGTGGAGTAGCCGGGCACGAGGATCGACCGTCCACTTCGCGACGGCCATCGGCATGGCTTTCCGCTACAATGCCGCCCCTGTTTTCCAGCCTGCCCAGACACCGCCGTGAGCCACGAACCCGATCGCCTGTTCGCCAGGCCCCTCGCCCAACCCCAGGACTTCGTCTTCAACGAGGACGTCGTGCGGGTCTTTCCCGACATGATCAAACGCTCGGTTCCGGGCTATCCCGCCATCGTCGAGAACATCGGCGTGCTGGCCGCGCAGTTCGCCCAGCCGAACACCTGCCTCTATGACCTGGGATCTTCGCTGGGCGCGGTGACGCAAGCGTTGCGCCGGCACGTCAAGGCGGATAATTGCCAGGTGATCGCCGTCGATAACTCTACTGCCATGGTCGAGCGCTGCCGTGAATACCTGCATGGGCAGGACTCGATGTTTCAGGAGCTGCTCCCGGTTGAGGTGATCGAAGCCGACGTGCTTGCCCTGCAGTTCCAGCCCGCCTCGCTGATCGCACTGAACTTCACGCTGCAGTTCATCCCCCCTGAGCAGCGGCCCGCTCTGCTAGGCGCCATCCGCCAGGCGCTGGTACCCGGGGGCGCGCTGATTCTGTCGGAAAAGCTGCGCTTCGAAGACGAGCAGGAGCATGACCTGCTGACCGACCTGCATGTCGCCTTCAAGCGCGCCAACGGCTACAGCGAACTGGAAATCGCGCAGAAACGCAGCGCCATCGAGAACGTGATGAAGCCCGACAGCCTGGACACCCACCGTCAGCGCTTGCTGGAGGCCGGATTCACCAAGGTGGTGCCCTGGTTTCAATGCCTGAACTTCGCCTCGTTGATCGCGCTGCCATGAACCTTGACCTGACACCCCTCGCCTGGCGCCTGGCCGGCACCCCACTGGCCGCCTGGGCCAACGGCCTGCAGGCACAACTCGATGCCAAACTGGCCATCGGCCACGGTGACTTGCCGCGCTGGCGTCGCGCCGTCGATGCGCTGCCTGCTATCAAGCCCACCGCCGTCGAACTGCAAGCGACGTTTCGCCTGGAAGCGGAGTGCGACGAGGACACCCGTGCGGCTACCCAAGACGCCTTGTTCGGCCTGTCGCCCTGGCGCAAGGGACCCTTCGACGTGTTCGGCGTGCATGTCGATACCGAATGGCGCTCGGATTGGAAGTGGCAGCGGGTTTCGCCGCATTTGGCTTTGACTGGCAAGCGCATCCTCGACGTCGGCTGCGGCAACGGCTATTACATGTGGCGCATGCTCGGCGCCGGTGCCGACTCGGTTGTCGGCATCGACCCGAACTGGCTGTTCTTCTGCCAGTTTCACGCGATGAAGCGCTACCTGGAGGAACTACCGGTCTGGCATCTGCCCATGGCGCTGGAGGAGTTGCCGCCCAAGCTCGAGGGCTTCGACACTGTCTTTTCCATGGGCGTGCTCTACCACCGACGCTCACCGGTCGATCACCTGCTGGACCTGAAGGACTGCCTGATCAAGGGCGGTCAGCTGGTCCTGGAAACCTTGGTGATCGAGGGCAACGAACACACCGCCCTGGTCCCGGAAGACCGCTACGCGCAGATGCGCAATGTCTGGTTCCTGCCCTCGGTGGCGGCGCTGGAGTGCTGGCTGCGGCGCGCTGGCTTGGTTGACGTGCGCTGCCTGGATGTCAGCATCACCAGCATCCAGGAGCAGCGCAGCACCGACTGGATGCGCTATCAGTCGCTGCCGGAGTTCCTGGACCCGCAGGATCACAGCAAGACCATCGAAGGCCTGCCCGCGCCGATGCGCGCCGTGTTGATCGCGCGCAAACCCTAACGCTGGACGCGCGCACAACGCTGTTCTTCAACCAGCTGACGCAGCGACGCCTGTGCTTGCTCCATCAAACGCGGGCGGCTCCAATCACGCATCCGCAATTGCCGGTCGCTGAGCGTGAGTAGCCGCCGATCAAGGCGACGCCTGCGCCAGGCCGCAAACCAGTCGAGCGCCAACTCTTGCAGTCCGATGGGCCACATGGCCGGCATATGGACATCCGGCCTCGCGGGCCCTTGCCGCAGACCTTTTGTGCATCTGTCAGTCGTCTGTCCGAACGCTTCATTGCGCCCCCTGACGTGCAAGGTGCGTCGGCGCAGCCAGTGCCTGCCGACCGATATGGCCGGTGAAGTGAGACTGAGCGCGCTTGACGATTCCAACAAACGACTAAGATAGAACGACCCGTTAAACGAAATTGAAGCCCAGCCAATGCCCGGAATGCCCGGAATACCCGAACAGCTTCCCCCAGTCGGCGATGCCGCTATCGGAAATCGATGTGCTCCGCCTCTTTGCTTACCCCAGCGAGCAGTGCGCGGGTCAGGAAGCCGTGATGATCGCCGATCCAGTGGTTGCGCCCTATCCCTTGAGCCTGGTCAAGCCACCGCTCAAATGCATGGACGAAAGCGAAAATCTACCGTTGTTGGGTGTGTACCGGATCAAGCTCTTGTGCGCCCCCGGCTGCAGTGAGCCCCTACAGGTCCTGGCACGGCACGTCGTGGCAGCTTTTGCCGCTTATCACTGAGCAGAACAGGAGGCAATATGGCGAAATGGTTGATCGTCGCAGGGCTGCTCCTGCTTCTGCTCGGCGTGGTGCTTCACTACGCGCCGGGACTGTTGAGCTGGTTCGGCAAATTGCCCGGCGATATTCGTATCGAGTCGCAGCGCAGCAGAACCTTCATCCCCATCACCTCGATGATCATCCTGAGCGTGGTGCTGACGGTTCTGCTGAATATCTTCTTCCGACGCTGACCAGCGAAAGCAGTCTGTAGCAAGCGCAACCGCCCAGCGCGTCAGCCGCGCGCCGCAGCGGTGAGAATAAGATGCTTCATTTCCTTGACGGCCTGTTTGAAGCCAACAAACAGCGCGTGAGCAACAATCGCATGACCAATGTTCAGCTCATTGACGCCGCGGATCGCCGCGATCGCCTCGGCATTATGGTAATGGAGGCCATGGCCGGCGTTGACGATCAATCCATGGCTCAGACCTGACTCGACGCCATCACGAATCCGCGCCAGCTCGCAGGCCCGCTCGGCTACGCCGTGCGCATCGGCATAGCGCCCGGTGTGCAACTCGATGGCCGGCGCGCCAACCCGCGCCGCGGCTTCGACCTGCCGCGGGTCAGCATCGATGAACAACGACACTTCCGCGCCGCAGGCGGCCAGACGCACGACCGCATCGCGAATGCGCGATTCTTGGCCGGCCACATCCAGGCCGCCTTCGGTGGTTAGCTCCTGGCGCGTCTCTGGCACCAGACAAACGTGTTCCGGACGCAGTTGTTCGGCGAAGGTCAGCATTGCGGCGGTCAGGCCCATCTCGAAATTCATTCGGGTCTGCAGCGCATCTTTCATCATCAGCACGTCACGCTCCTGAATGTGCCGACGATCGTCGCGCAGGTGTACCGTGATGCCATCGGCCCCCGCCTCCTCCGCATCTAACGCGGCCTTGACCGGGTCCGGGTAACGGGTGCCACGCGCCTGGCGCAGGGTGGCGACATGATCGACATTGACGCCGAGCAGGATTCGATTGGCTTCAGTCACGCGGGACCTCCTTGATGTTCATGAACAGCTCGCGGCTAACCAGTGGCCGGCCGCCCAGATGCGGTGCCAACGCCTGCCGCATTAAACGCTTTGCGGCGGCCAGGGCCCCCGGCACACTCCAGTCGGCCTCAGCCATCGCCAGGAGTTCCGCACCGTTGAACAGCCCGGGCTGAAACTGACCAACCGGCTCCAGTCCGGTCTCGGGCAACAAGCGATAAAGCCCGCCGCCATGGATAGGCTGGTCAGCGATATCCCGATCCAGCGCAAAGCCGTAGCCGAGTTCGGTCAGCAATCGCCATTCGAAAGAACGCAGGATCGGCTCCAGCGGCCGCTTGTCTGCCAGGGCGGGTAAGGTCGCGGCGTAATGGTCGAACATGATGGGATGGGCATCCTCGGCCGGTAGCAGCCGGATCAGCAGCTCGTTCAGGTACAGGCCACCGAAGAGCGCATTGCCGTCGAGCCAGAAAGCCAAACCCGCGCTCTCCAATCGCCCGACGCTCTTCAGATCACCGCGCCCGCGAAACTCGACCTCCAGCGGTACGAATGGCCGGGCCAGGGTACCCGCCTTGCCGCGCGCACCACGCAGCACTGCCCGCAGCCGCCCCTCGGGGGTGAAGAAATCCACAAGCGCGCTGCTTTCACGATAGGGCCGGCTGTGCAGCACAAAGGCGGTTTGAGCGGTCATGGGATGCAAGTCGTGGGCAGAGACAAATGGAATGCCTTTGCCCGACCGCCAAGGCCGCGGCAGTCGGGCCGAGTCGCGAGCTTAGCGTCAGCTGTAGCCGAGCGAGTGCAGTGCGCGCTCGTCGTCGGACCAACCGCTCTTTACCTTCACCCAGAGGTTAAGCATGACCTTGGAGTCAAACAGCACTTCCATGTCCTTGCGCGCCTCCTGACCGATGCGCTTGATGCGCTCGCCCTTGTCGCCAATGATGATCTTCTTCTGGCCGTCGCGCTCGACCAGGATCAGCGCATGGATATGCAGCACATGACCCTGCTGCTTGAAGTCTTCAATCTCGACAGTGATCTGATAGGGCACCTCGGCACCGAGCTGGCGCATGATCTTCTCGCGCACCAGCTCCGCCGCCAGGAAACGGCTGCTGCGGTCGGTGATCTGGTCCTCGGGAAAGAAATGCTCGCCCTCAGGCAGGTGCGAGGCAACCAGCTTCTCGAACACATCGAGATTCTGCCCGTGCTGGGCGGAGATCGGTACGATTTCAGCGTCAGGAAGCTGCTGAGCCAACCATTGGAAATGTGGCAGCAATTCGCCTTTGTCCTCGACGCGATCAGTCTTGTTGACCGCCACGATGACCGGACCTTCGACATACCGGACACGCTCGAGCACCAGCTGATCCTCTTCGGTCCAGCGCGTGCGATCGACAACGAAGACGACCACGTCGACGTCCTTCAAGGCTGAAGAGGCGGTGCGGTTCATATAACGGTTGAGTGCCGTCTCACCATTCTTGTGCAGGCCAGGCGTGTCGACATAGACCGCCTGAACGGTGCCCTCGGTCTTGATCCCGAGCATATTGTGCCGTGTCGTCTGTGGCTTGCGCGAAGTGATCGCGAGCTTCTGTCCCAAGACGTGATTGAGGAGGGTTGACTTGCCCACATTGGGCCTTCCGACTATGGCAACATAGCCGCAGCGGCTGACGTCTGGGCCTTCGACTCGTTCAGCAGTCATTACCGTTCTCCACGCCGAGCGCTATCAATGCCGAGGCAGCGGCAACCTGTTCGGCAATACGCCGGCTAGCGCCCTGCCCTTGAGGCTTCTCATTGAGCAACGATACCTGGCACTCGACGAAGAACGTCCGGCAATGCGGTTCGCCCTGAATCGCAACCACTTCGTACTTCGGTAGTTCGCATGCCCGCGATTGCAGAAATTCCTGCAGGCGAGTCTTTGGATCCTTGTTCGTATCAACCAGCGTAAGCCCTTCCAGCTCGTTGGCAAGCCAAGCCAGCACGCGGTCACGCGCCGCCTCCATGCCAGCATCAAGATATATGGCGCCAATCAAGGCTTCGAGCGTATCAGCAAGGATCGATTCACGGCGAAAGCCACCGCTTTTCAACTCGCCGGAACCAAGCCGCAGGTATTCTCCGAGCTCGAACCCACGTGCGAGCACGGCAAGCGTTTCGCCTTTAACCAGTCGCGCGCGCAGCCGAGACAGTTGCCCTTCCTTGGCTTGCGGAAAGTGGTTGAACAACGCCTCGCCGGCGATAAAGTTGAGGATGGCATCGCCAAGAAACTCCAGACGCTCGTTATTGCGTCCGGCATAGCTGCGATGTGTCAGAGCCAGGAGCATCAGCTCCTGGTCCTTGAATTGATATCCGAGCCTGCGCTCGAGACGGGCTAACGAAGTGCTCACGGCATCCTTAGGCGATATTCTTTATCGAAGTTCGCCACCAGATCGAGATTGCGGATCAGGGGCTCGCGTTTTTCATAGTCCAAGTCAACCTTGAACTGGTTATTTTCAATCACGACCTTCATCGCCTCTTCGAGGTTCAGGTCGCGAATGCCATTGACGTCCATGCCCTTGCGCACATGGCTATAAAAATCTCTCACGGTGCGGATGTCGGCCGCCTTGTCACTTTCAACCCCAGAGATGATCTTGTCCATGGACATATAGTCAAAATAATGTGGCAGCATCTTGAATGCGGTACTGGCAAAAAACGCCACCAACGCCAGCACCATGATCCAGCTCAGCATGGACAGGCCTTTTTGCGAACGAGCGAAACTCATGTCGACCTCTCTGTCGTACGTTACCCGCGGATTGGGGCTGTCCAAATATAGCGGGCCGGCTCGCCGGAACCGGGCCCTGATTCACAGACTCAGTGAATCAATCCTACCCGCGAAAAATGCGGCAGGTGACTGAACTTCGGATCAGGCCAGCTCATCCATACGGCGAAGGCTTTGCCGACGATATTGCGGTCTGGAACCATGCCGGCCAGTTCGGCTGGAATCGCCGCATCGTGCCAATAGCGGCTGTCGTTGGAATTGTCGCGATTATCGCCCATCATGAAGTAATGGCCTTGCGGAACGCGCCACTCGTGGCTGGCCTCAATCCGATAGCGGGCCATTTCCTTGCGAATAAGGTGCTCCACCTCATCGAGCTTCTCTTGGTAAAGCTTCGCGCTGCCCAAGCTGCCAGGTTCTTCACCGATCAGTATTTCAGGAACCAACTCTCCATTAATGCTCAAACGCTTGTCGCTGCTGTAGCGGATTACGTCGCCAGGCAGGCCTATAACACGCTTGATGTAGTTAATGTTGGGATCGCTGGGATATCTAAACACCATTACCTCCCCACGTTTCGGATCACTGACATCAATGATCTTGGTATCGACCACGGGTAGCCGAATACCATAGGCGAATTTGTTTACCAGAATGAAATCGCCGACCTCGAGCGTCGGAATCATGGAACCGGATGGAATCTGGAATGGTTCGATAAGAAACGAGCGCAGCACCAGGACGATCGCAAGAACCGGGAAAAAGGACTTGCCGTACTCAATAAGAACCGGCTCCTTGTTCAACGCGTCCAGCGTCGATTGATCAGGCTCCCCGGCCTGGCCCTCATAGTTGGCTATCGCAGCCCGGCGACGTGGCGCGAAGATCAGTAGGTCGAGTAGCGCCAAAAATCCACATACCGCAACGGCGATGACCAGCAACAGCGGGAAATTGATCGACATATCAGCTATCTACCTTGAGCACGGCGAGGAAGGCTTCCTGCGGAATCTCAACGTTGCCGACCTGCTTCATCCGCTTCTTACCGGCCTTCTGCTTTTCAAGAAGTTTGCGTTTACGACTTACGTCACCGCCGTAGCACTTCGCCAGAACGTTCTTGCGCAACGCTTTCACAGTGCTTCGCGCGACGACCTGACCGCCCAGCGCAGCCTGGATGGCGACGTCGAACATCTGCCTGGGGATGAGCTCCTTCATCTTCTCGACCAGGATCCGCCCTTTGTAATGCGCATTGTCGCGGTGCACGATCAACGCTAACGCGTCGACCTTGTCGCCGTTGATCAGGATATCCAGGCGGGTGAGATTGGCGGACTGGAAGCATTCGAAGCTGTAATCCAGCGAGGCATAGCCCCGGCTGACCGATTTGAGGCGGTCGAAGAAGTCGAGCACCACTTCGCTCATGGGCAGGTCATAGCGCACCTGGACCTGCGTTCCAAGAAACTGAAGGTCACGCTGAACACCACGCTTTTCCACGCAAAGCGTAATAACGCTGCCCAAATGCTCCTGGGGTACCAGAATATTGGCCCGCACAATGGGTTCACGCATATCTTCAATCGAGGAAAGATCGGGCAGCTTGGACGGGCTATCGACATAGATAGTCTCGCCGTTTTTCAATAACAGCTCATAGACCACAGTCGGCGCCGTGGTGATCAGATCCAGGTCATATTCACGTTCGAGGCGCTCCTGGATGATCTCCATATGCAGCATGCCGAGGAAGCCGATGCGGAAGCCGAATCCAAGCGCATCCGAGCTTTCCGGCTCGTATTGCAGCGCGGCATCGTTGAGCGTCAGCTTTTGCAACGCCTCACGGAAGTCTTCGAAATCGTCCGAGCTTACCGGAAACAGACCCGCATAGACCTGCGGCTTGACCCGTTTGAAACCGGGCAACATTTCAACGTCAGGCGTATTCGAGAGTGTCAGGGTGTCACCAACCGGAGCACCGTGGATGTCCTTGATGCCGGCAATAATAAAGCCGACCTCGCCAGCCTTGAGGTCGGCCGTACTCGTGTGTTTCGGGTTGAACACACCCACGCTGTCGACCTGGTGTACCTTGCCGGTGGACTTGACCAGGACCTTGTCGCCCTTTTTGATCCGACCATGGCGAACGCGCACCAGCGAGACGACACCGAGGTAGTTGTCGAACCATGAGTCGATAATCAGCGCCTGCAGAGGCGCATCGATTTCTCCCGTCGGAGCGGGAATCACAGACACCAGACGCTCAAGTACATCGTCTACACCCATGCCGCTCTTGGCGCTACACGTCACAGCATCGGTCGCATCGATCCCGATAATATGCTCGATTTCGCCCTTGACCTTATCGGGGTCGGCCTGCGGCAAATCCATCTTGTTCAGCACGGGCATTACTTCCAAGCCCTGCTCGATGGCCGTATAGCAGTTGGCTACCGATTGCGCTTCAACGCCCTGCCCAGCATCGACCACCAGCAACGCACCTTCGCAGGCGGCGAGCGAGCGGCTGACCTCGTAGGTAAAATCTACGTGACCTGGGGTGTCGATGAAGTTCAGCTGATAGGTCTTGCCGTCCTTCGCCTTGTAGTACAGCGTGACGCTGTGCGCCTTGATGGTGATGCCCCGTTCACGCTCGAGGTCCATCGAATCCAGCACCTGGGCGTTCATCTCACGCTCAGTCAAACCGCCACACATCTGAATGAAACGGTCGGCCAGGGTCGACTTGCCATGATCGATGTGCGCGATGATAGAAAAATTGCGGATATGACTCAGGTCGCTCACAGCTCAACACTCTAATACGTCGCGAGCCGATTGCCCGCCGAAAATAGCCGCAAAGTGTACCTGATAGGTCTATTCAGTGCCACGCCGGAGCCCGGGACGAGCGTGATCAACCTTCCGCCACTGCAACGCGAACACCACTGCTGCCAGGCCCGCTGCAAGAAAAGCAGCCAGAGAGCCGCCTTTTTGAAGTCGGAACACACTGTTCGGCGAGCTTGAAGATAACGGAATTTGCCCCTCATCGCGCAATATGCGCTGTGAAACTGAACGGTTTCACCGGAACTGCCATCACCTGACCTGAGGCTGTGGCAGAACCCATCACTTGGCTGGCCAGTGGGCTGATCGTGCCAGCGGGGCGTAGCCTGTTATGCCGACAGCCCGCTTGCGAGACGGAATAAACCGCCCGACTACCCAGCCTTGGCTGCCAAAGCCGCACGCAACACGACCGGCTGCAACGCCGGATCGATCGAGGCTTGCTGGCTACGCTCGCGTACCACGAGCCAGGCCACCAGAAAGCCGCCTAGCCCAGCAAGCATCACGTACGGCTCGGTAGCCGAAAGCAGGGAAGCGACGATCGCAAAGATGAACAGCATGATCAGCGGAAAAAGATAGACAAGCACGGCGCCGTGTAGCAACACGCTTTCACGGATACCGACCACAACGGTATCCCCTACGCTAAGCCTGAGATCACACAACGCCAGTATCAAACCGCGGCGTTCGCCAATACCAAGCCGATCAACCAGGCCCTGTCCACAGCCACTCCTCACGGAACAACCGGAACAGGTGCTACTGCGCTCCGTCTCAACCCAAACAGCACCGGGCGCCAACGCAACTACGCGACCTGTCTCCTCGATCATGGCGACGCCTGATCAGCCCCGGCGCGCATGGACAATGCAATTCGCTCCGCCGTGCCTAGAGGAATTTCCCCAATCACAGCAACCATGACATCGCCTCCAGCCGTAGAAATACGCTTCGAGACAGCCACCGTCGGCCCCATTTGGCTGCGCGCATCTTCCACTACAGCACCGTCCAACGGCTCGATAAATACCGATACGCGAGCGATGCCATCACTATAGGACAACCAAGTGACCGACTCTTTTGAAGCGGGGCTCGGACGCACACCTGAATCCTCTTTTGAAGCGGGGCTCGGACGCACACCTGAATCGATCAACTGAAACCCATCCGGCAACCAATCAGAGCGCCATTTCGTTGATGCAGATTCTTTTTGCTCGACTTGCTCGACAGCAAGCGAGACCGGTTTGCAATCCGCCCCCCCTTCCAGCTCTGCTGGCTCCGCTGAACCTGGCGCGAAATGTGTGAACTGAAAGCGCTCAAGCAGTTGCCCGCTTTCATCAAGCAACAACGATTTAAGCGGCAGGGATGTCTCTCTATCGAGATGCAGCTCGAAGCCATAGCGGTGCTGGTCCCGAGGACGCACCGCCAGCGCAATCGTGGGCCGCCCCGCGACCCGGGACTCGCCGATGACCTGAAAACTGTACCACTTGGATAGCGTCTCCGGCTCCAGAGGCTGCCGGCGCCAAGGCGTGGCGTCCCGCACTTGGGTCGCCATGTTCTCGCTCGCACACCGAATCTTTCCGTTGGCGATCACCACCTCTGCAGCGGGACCGTCCAGCTGCAACAGCCGCTCACGCGACTGTTGACCATCCACCAACTGCCAGACAGCATGACTGGAAAAGCTTCCGTTGCGCTCATAGACGAACGTGCCTTGATAGCTTTGCGTTTTCTCCGCATCTGCAAGTCGCTGCATCAGGAGATCGGCCTCAACAGCGAAGGCCGGCATCGATAGCCAGCCTCCGAGCACCACAAACAGCGGTATCACACGCATCTGGTTCCTTAACGATCTTCCATGCTGGCAGCACGAGCGTAGGGCAGCGCACTTTCCGAACCGCTAGCGAAAGCGGCCTGCTGAGCGTGCTGACGAACATAAGCCGGCAACCTCTTTTCAAGCCAACTGTCAGGCGAATCTTCCGCCCCCGTCACTTGGGCACCGGGAGCAACCGTACCCTCACTATAGCCTGCCAGCACGGCTGGCCCCTGGCTAGCTTGCGGTACTGCGATGCTAGGTTGCGCAGCCTGCTGAGCAACCTGCGGTCCGGCAACTTCGCTCTGATTGTACAGGCGCACACCTGCCAACACAGCGACCGTGACCGATGCCGCGACAGCAAGACGACCGACATTACGCCAAGCGAAGCGCTGTGGCTTAACCGCGGTGATTTCAGGCTCCTCAGCCACCGCCGCCGACACTGCCGACGCAATATCCAGACGAGGCTCGATCAGCTCCTTGTGCATTGCGGCACGGGCGATCTGATAACGCGACCAGGTTGATCGCATTTCACTGTCGCCCTCTGCGGCGAGCACTCGACGTAATTCCAACTCGTCCGCTTCGTTATCCATCACCGCGGACAGCGATTCATGCAGGGCTTCACGACTCATGGCGGTTCCTCTCTTGGCTATCGCCGCTGTCTCAGGATTCATGCAACAAGGGTTGCAATGCTTTATCGATGGCTTCCCGCGCCCGGAATATCCGTGAGCGCACCGTACCCACCGGACACTGCATGACGTTTGCAATGTCTTCATAACTCAGACCATCGAATTCACGCAGTGTTAGAGCAGTACGCAAATCTTCTGGAAGTTGTTGGATGGTTCTATGAACCGTGTCTTCTATTTCATCCCTGAGAAGCGCACGCTCCGGCGACTCGATATCCTTGAGCGCGTGATCTCCCTCATAGAATTCGGCATCCTCGGAACTGACATCGCTGTCAGGCGGCCTTCTACCTCGAGCCACCAAATGATTCTTTGCCGTGTTAATGGCAATGCGGTACAGCCACGTATAAAAAGCACTGTCGCCGCGAAAATTCGCAAGTGCACGGTAGGCTTTAATGAAGGCTTCTTGCGCCACATCCTGAGCTTCGTGAGAATCATGTACAAAGCGCACGATCAACCCTAGGATCTTGTGCTGATATTTCAATACCAGCAAATCGAAAGCCCGTTTATCTCCTCGCTGCACTCGCTCGACCAGTTGCTGGTCCTGCTCCTGGGTTAGCATGAACACCCCTCCATGAAGGGGTGCTGCGCTCGCCTACGAGCTGACCTGCCAGAATAGACCCGGGCTTTACACAAAAGTTCTCCCCCTCCAAACAAGCATTCCTGCAACACATCTGACGGCATTGGCGAGCAACGCCTCACAACGAACCGTTCCGATGGCGCCACCCCGATGCCCACAGCAAAAGCCCGCCGCCCACCGAACGATGGCCAGCCGGACTGCAGCCACAACTGTCTATAGAGCCAGGCCTGCAAGAAAAGTTCCAAAGCATCACACCAAGTCCAACAAGGCCCGCTATTTTGCAGGGAGACGCACCTATATACTAGGGCTCGCCTCAACGTGAGATTCGAAATGAGCCGACATTATCAATACGATGTTCTTGTCATAGGCAGCGGCGCAGCCGGCTTGACCCTAGCGCTCAACCTGCCGCCCTCGCTCCGGGTTGCGGTACTGAGCAAGGGCGACCTGGCCAATGGCTCCACGTATCGTGCTCAAGGCGGTGTGGCCGCAGTGCTGGACACCACCGACACAATCGAATCCCATGTCGCAGACACGCTCGTTGCCGGCGGCGGGCTATGCAAGGAAGAAGCGGTACGCTTTACCGTGGAACACAGCCGCGAAGCCATCCAATGGCTGATCGAGCAAGGTGTCCCCTTTACCCGGGACGGCGCCGAGCGCGAAGCCGACGGCTTCGAATACCACCTGACGCGGGAAGGCGGACACAGCCACAGACGCATCATTCATGCTGCCGATGCAACCGGCGCCGCGATTTTCAACACCCTGCTTTCCCGCGCTCATGATCGGGAAAACATCGATCTGTTGCATCAGCGCGTTGCCGTAGACCTGATCACCGAACGCAAGCTTGGCTTGAGCGGTAAGCGCTGCCTTGGCGCTTACGTGCTGGATCGAACCAACGGAGAAGTGGACACCTTCCAGGCAAAATTCACCGTACTCGCGACGGGTGGCGCCGCAAAGGTATACCTATATACCAGCAACCCCGACGGAGCATGCGGCGACGGCATCGCGATGGCGTGGCGCGCGGGATGCAGAGTGGGCAATCTGGAGTTCAACCAATTTCATCCAACCTGCCTGTACCATCCAAAAGCCAAGAGCTTTCTGATTACCGAGGCATTGCGCGGCGAGGGCGCCGTGCTGAGACTGCCCAGCGGCGAACGCTTCATGCCACGCTTCGACCCGCGCGCGGAACTGGCGCCCCGCGACATCGTAGCCCGTGCGATCGATCACGAAATGAAGCGCCTCGGCATCGACTGCGTCTATCTGGATATCAGCGACAAGCCTACCGAATTCATCAAAGCGCATTTTCCGACCGTTTATGAGCGCTGCCTGGAATTCGGTATCGACATTACCTGCGAGCCGATCCCGGTGGTGCCGGCGGCCCACTATACCTGCGGCGGAGTGCTGGTCAATCAGACTGGTAGAACCGACATACCAGGACTGTATGCGATTGGTGAAACCAGCTTCACCGGCTTGCACGGCGCCAACCGCATGGCCAGCAATTCGCTGCTGGAGTGTTTTGTTTACGCTCGCGCCGCTGCCCGAGACATGCTTCGCGAACTACCCGGCGTCACCACTCCCATCGCCTTACCGACGTGGGACGCAACTCAAGTGACCGACTCGGACGAAGACGTCATCATTGCGCACAATTGGGACGAGCTTCGGCGGTTCATGTGGAACTACGTAGGCATCGTTCGTACCACCAAGCGACTGATGCGCGCGCAACACCGGGTTCGCTTGCTGCTTGGAGAAATCGATGAGTTCTACAGTAATTACAAAGTCAGCCGGGACCTCATCGAGCTGCGGAATCTAGCAACGGTTGCAGAGCTGATGATCGGTTCGGCCATGCACCGCAAGGAAAGCCGAGGCCTGCATTTCACGCTGGACTACCCTGACCAGCTGCCCGAAGCGACGGACACTATCCTGGCACCGCCCACCTACGACGACTGAACTTCAACCTGAGCCGCAAACGCCGGTGCTGCTCCGCCGCCATTACCCCTTGCGGAATGCAAAGTCCTCGGGCGAACCAGTCACCTGGCTGCTTGAATCGCAACACTACGATCAGCGGCAGCGCGATGCTGTCCGGCAGCAACTGCACGGGCTCCCAACCCCTCTCCCGACTCCAGAGCGACCACCCCCTTTGATCATGGCGCAGACCAAGCCAGGAACAACGACGACAAAACAAGAGGCGAGACGGTATCGCCCAGGCAGCGTGCAACACGCAAAGCAGCCACCCGAACATGCGCAACCAGAATGGTACAGGCAGCATCAATAGCGCGATTATGGCCAGCAACAGCATCACCAGATACATGGCTAACAGCGGGCCAGACGCCCGCCAGCGGCATTCGAATGCCTGGCTACTTTGGCTGGACACGATCAAGAATCATACGGACCATGCAGCGTAGATCCTCGTCGTCGGGCACGGCGCGCTCCATGAACCAGCCAAACATGTCCTGATCCTCACAGCTCAGCAGCTTGCGGTAGCGGCGCTGGTCTTCTTCATCGAGCTGCGGATAGACCTCCTTGACGAAAGGCACCAGCAGTACATCCAGTTCGAGCATGCCGCGGCGGCTCTGCCAGAACAAACGATTGAGTTCGGATTGTTCGACCATGCAAATGCTCCTGAGTTGAAGCTCGGCATTATAGCGACTGCCGTGAACGGGCGGCACAGCATTAGCAGGCCCACGGAGTGGCAACAGGTGCACACTGTATTTCGCCAATCGCCTGTTATGATGCCGATCCGGATTTCTCCACGGCGACTCGTCATGACTGACACTGCTTTTTTCTGCGTTCTGTCGCATGAAGGCATCCTGGCCGTACGCGGCGCGGATGCGAGCAAATTTCTGCAAGGGCAACTGACCTGCAACCTCAATTACCTCGATGACCAGCATTCGAGCCTCGGTGCACGCTGCACACCCAAGGGACGAATGCAGTCCAGCTTCCGCATCTTGCCGGAGGGCGACGGCTACCTGCTGGCGATGGATCGCGAGCTGGTCCAGCCACAACTCGCCGACCTCGCAAAGTTCGCTGCCTTCTCGAAGTCCAAACTGCATGACGAGAGCGCTGAATGGGTTCGCTTCGGGCTGAGCGGGGGTGATGGCGCTCTTGTCAGTCTCGGCCTGGATCTTCCCCAGACGGCCGACGTCACGGTCGCCGCGCATGGATTGATCGCCGTGCGCCTGAACGATGGCCGCGCCGAACTCTGGACCCATGCGAAAGACGCCGGGACCACCCGGCTCCGACTGGCGGCCCAGCTTCCCGAAGCCTCCATCGATCGCTGGCAGCTCGCTCAGATTCGCGCCGGCATGGGTCAGGTAGTTGCGGCCACTCGCGAGCTGTTCATCCCGCAGATGATCAACCTTCAGGCATTAGGCGGCGTCAGTTTCAAGAAAGGCTGTTATACCGGCCAGGAAATCGTCGCGCGAATGCAATACCTCGGCAAACTGAAGCGCCACCTGCATCGCCTTGCCGCGCAAGAAAACGACGCAGAAGTGCCGGCTCCAGGGCTTGAAGTTTACTCACCGGTGCATGGTTCAAGCGTAGGTGAAGTCGTCATGGCAGCAAGCGCCGAGGGCGCTCTGGAGCTGCTAGCCGTGCTGCAGGAAGATGCCGCGGCGGATGGCCGACTATTTCTCGGCTCCCCGGACGGCCCTCCACTGACTCTGCTGCAGTTGCCCTATACGCTAGACGCGGACCGTGAAATCCAGCGCTAGCCATTGCCAGCCACATTCCACACCGGATTACGAGTAAGGAAAGACATGAGCACTCTTGCCGACAAGGTCCAGCAGGCACTTACACAGGCGATCGAAAACGACGAACTGGTCCTGCCGACGCTTCCGGAAGTTGCATTGCGCGTGCGAGAAGCTGCGGAGGATCCGGACGTAAGCATTCCGACACTGGCCAAGGTGATCGGCAATGACACTGCGCTCACTGCACGCATCATTAAGATAGTAAACAGCCCGTTGCTGCGTACCAACAGGGAAATAAACGACCTGCAGATGGCGATCAGCCGCCTCGGCATCAACTACACGTCGAACCTGGCGACCGGCCTGGCGATGGAGCAGATGTTCCAAGCGACTACGGACGTTGTGGATCGCAAGATGCGTGAGGTCTGGAACAAGAGCACCGAAATCGCCGCTATCAGCCACGTGCTCTGCCGTAACTTCACACGCCTCCCTGCCGACCAGGCGATGTTGGCTGGCCTGGTTCACCAGATCGGAGTCCTGCCGATCCTGACCTACGCAGAAGAGCACAGCGCCCTGCTCAGCGATTCGATCAGCCTCAACCATGTTATCGATCGGATTCATCCCGTTATCGGGGAAAAGATTCTTCGTGCCTGGGAATTCCCCGAGCCGATCGCCACGGTCCCCGCGCAGTACCTTGATTTTTCCCGAACCTCAACCAAGGTAGATTACGTCGACATTGTCCAGGTAGCGACGCTGCAGAGCTACATCGGCACCTCGCACCCATTTACGCAGCTCGACTGGAACCAGATTCCCGCATTCGCCAAGCTCGGTCTGGATCCCGGTACATTGTTGCAAGAGGACGAGGATCTCTCAGCTGCGATGGATGCCGCGATGAGCATGCTTCAGTGAATAGCGCGCGGGTGCCGCCCGGCACCTGCTCTTGCTGGTCTCCGCTAACGTAGCCTCCACCGACCGCTCGCCTGGCGCAAGGAACCGCTACCGCCGCTCCTAGTCATTAAATAGACGGCGCTCTTGCCGCATCTTGCTTGCGCTCTGGCCTATGCCTCGGCGCTACGAGCTTGTCAGGTTGAAGGAGACTACTAATGCAACGCACGACCAAGACGTTCTTTTCCGGTACCGCAGCGCTGCTTTTCAGCGTGGCTGCAAATTTCGCCCTCGCCGCAGAGGGTGAAAACTTCGTAGACGAAGCATCGGCAAAAGGCATCGCCGAAATCGAAGCCGCCAAACTGGCCATGAGCGAAAGCAAGTCTGAGGACGTCAGGACCTTCGCCCAGAAAATGATCGACGATCACACCAAGTCGAACCAGAAACTCGCTGCGCTAGCCCGCCAGCACGAAGACCTGGAAATGTCTGACGATGCCACATTGATGGACCAGGCAAAGGCCATGATTCTTGAACTGCGCGAAGGCGAAAATTTCGATGAGGCCTATGCCAACAATCAGGTCGTAGCTCATGAGCAAACCATCGAGCTTTACCGTGAATACGCCAAAAACGGCGAGAACCCCGAGCTCAAGAAATACGCCGAGTCGACTCTGAACACACTGGAGCAGCACCTGAACAAGGCTCAGGAGCTGGCCTCAAAGCACGGCGAATAACAGTAAACCGATCCTGTCGGCGGCGCCTTGAGCGCCGCTCAGACTGGCTCCGGCAACGTCCAATCAATTGGCTCCAAGCCCCGCTGCCTGAGAAATTGATTGGCCCGGCTGAAATGGCCGTTACCGATGAATCCCCGATGCGCCGAGAGCGGCGAGGGATGGACTGACTTCAGCAACAGATGCCGGGTCGGATCAATCAGCTTCGCTTTGCTCTGGGCGTGGGCGCCCCACAGCAAGAAAACCACGTCCGACCGCTTTTCGCTTATCACTTCGATGATCCGATCGGTCAGGCGCTGCCAGCCCATCTTCGCGTGCGATCCGGCCACTCCCTGTTCCACGGTCAATGAGGTGTTGAGCATCAGCACGCCTTGATCCGCCCAATGCTGAAGGCAGCCGTGGCTGGGTATGTCCAGATTCAGATCACGCTTGAGTTCCTTGAAGATGTTCTGCAAGGACGGCGGCGGCGCGACGCCTGGCTGCACTGAAAAACATAACCCGTGCGCCTGACCGGCGCCGTGATAGGGGTCCTGCCCCAGAATCACAACGCGAACACGCTCCAACGGAGTCGAATTCAAAGCCTGGAAAATCATGGGGCCCGGCGGATAGATCACCTTTCCAGCCACCTTCTCACGACGCAGAAACTCTCCCAGCTGCTTCATATACGGCTGCTCGAACTCATCCTGCAGAGCCGCTTTCCAGCTGTTTTCAAGTTTGACGCGATCATCTGGATTCATGGCGTTGCCCTGACCTGCCGAGGCGCCAAACCCTAAGCAAAGGTTCCGGTAGAGTCAATGCGTCCACCGGAACCGGCTCATACCGCCAATCAGGCTCAGAAACGTCGGCTACCTCACAGCTACGCGAAAGAGTGGCCAACTGCGACCAATGAGTGCGTGACGTATAGCCGCAGCGCGCAGTAAAAAAGCCTCTCGCCAATAAAAAATACAACAAGGAATCTGCAATGAAACGGACTACGCTCCTTGCTCTAGGGCTGGGGTTCTGTCTGGCAGTTGAAGCTGCCGATCCGATCACCCTCGGCCTCAACTACCCTCGCACCGGCAGCTACAAAGAAGAAGGGCTTTCGCAGATGCGTGGGGCCCTCTTGGCGGTCGACGAAATCAACGCCAGAGGCGGCGTACTGGGCAGGCCGCTCCAGCTAGCCACCCGCAACTCCGCATCAAGACCCGAAAAAGCCGTTGCCAATGTCGACAAGCTGGCCGATGAGGACGCCGTCATGCTGTTCGGTGGCGCCTCCAGCGCGGTCGCCATCGCCGCGGGCAAGCGCGCCAAGGAGCGCGGGTTGCTCTATTTCGGCACCCTTACTTATTCCAATGACACCACGGGCAAGGATGCCCATCGCTACATGTTTCGCGAATGCAACAACGCCTGGATGAGCGCGCAGGTGCTGGGCCAGTATCTGAACAAGCATTTGCCGAACAGACGCTACTTCTACATCACCTCTGATTACACCTGGGGCCATACCAGCGAAAGCTCGCTACGTCAGGCCACCGGCACGCAGAACAGCAGTCAGCACGCCGGCATCAAAACAGCCTTTCCCGGCGCCCGCCTCTCCGACTATCGTGAAGCCCTGACCCGGGTCGCCAGTAGCGACACCGACGTCCTGGTGCTGGTGCTGTTCGGCGAAGACCTGGTCCGTGCGATGCGGATCGCCGACGAGCTCGGCCTGAACAAGAGCATGCAGGTCGCGGTCCCCAACCTGACGCTAAGCATGGTTGAAACAGCCGGTCCTGACATCATGCGGGGCGTATTGGGTACCGAGCCCTGGACCTGGCGCGTACCGGAACTGGAAGGCTCAGTCGCCGGCAGACAGTTTGTGCAGAACTACGACGAGCGATACCAGACCCATCCGTCGAGTTCGGCTGCCTCCGCCTACAGCATCGTCTATCAGTGGGCCGACGCGGCGACGCGTGCCCGCAGCCTCGACAGCGAGCGGATCATCGCAGCGCTCGAGGGTCATCGCTACAGCTTGCTCAAGGGCGAACAAGAGTGGCGCTCCTTCGATCACCAGAACGTGCAGACGGTATAGGCGGTGAAGGTCAAGCCTCGCGAAGAGGTGCTCAAGGACCGCTTCAAACAGGACTACTTCGAGATCGTCCACCGTCTCACCGGCGAGCAGGCTGCCCCGTCGCTTGCCGAATGGCAGGTTGAGCGCCGGGCCGGCGGACAGGCTCCGGCCCTCCAGTAACCAGGCAAAAGGAGCGGTTTGGCAAAGCCAGGCCGCTCCAGACCTCGTCGCGCGCACCTCTCTCGCTTTGCGCCGCATCAACGATATCCTGCTCGCGGATCGGTGGCTGTCACGCCGCCCCAACGCCTCGCCAGGTCGAAACGATTGCAACTAGACTTGGCCTGAGGACCGACCTGTTGCCGTTTGGCCTGTAGTACATGCCCGTTCAGGCATCAGACAGACGAGTCGCAGGCATTCGATATCGACGAGGATGACCATCACCATGAGCAATGCAGTCGAACCCTACAAGTCCGGATTTTTTGACCTGACGCACAAGCTAACCGTGGAAAAACATGGGCATACCGCGCTGATCACTATCAACCATCCCCCCGCCAATACCTGGGACCGTGAGTCGCTGATCGGCCTCAAGCAAGTCGTCGAGCATCTGAACCATGACGACGAGGTCTATGCACTGGTGATCACCGGCCAGGGCGAAAAATTCTTCAGCGCTGGCGCCGACCTCAAGCTCTTTGCCGATGGCGATCGCACCCGCGCACGGGAGATGGCGAAGCGTTTTGGCGAAGCCTTCGAGGCCCTTCGCAGCTTCCGTGGAGTATCCATAGCTGCCATCAACGGCTTCGCGCTTGGCGGCGGTCTGGAATGTGCATTGGCATGCGACATCCGTATCGTTGAACAACAAGCTCAACTGGGGCTACCGGAAGCATCGGTTGGCCTGTTGCCCTGCGCGGGTGGTACGCAGGCACTCGCATGGCTAGTGGGTGAAGGCTGGGCGAAGCGGATGATACTCTGCGGTGAACGCGTCACGGCGGACACGGCTCTGCGTATCGGCCTGGTAGAGCAGGTGGTGGAATCCGGGGAGGCGCGTGGGCACGCACTGCTGCTGGCCTCCCGTGTGGCGCGTCAGAGCCCGGTTGCCGTTCGCGCCATTAAACCCCTGATTGACTCGATGCACAGTCGCGGCCCAGCACACTTCGCAGCCGCAGAACGTGAAGCCTTTATCGATCTGTTCGAAGCCGACGACACGCTCGAAGGGGTCAATGCGTTTCTGGAAAAACGTGATCCTCGCTGGAGAAACCGCTGACCTCGAGCTAATGACACAGATGCAGCTTGAAGGCGACTAGTCAGCAAGTCTCGACCAGCGCCGCGTGTGACGGTCAGCGCAGCGGCAGCGTGCTTATCAGCGGCGGTAATGTCGACCGTTGAAATTGCGCCGCTGATGCATCCGGAAGTCGCGCCCATCGCGGACCAGTGGTGGCCGGCCAAGATTTCGCAGGTGATCACGCTTCCAACGCGATGGGCTATCGAACCTGGACCGCCGCTCATCTTTCCACCGCTGCGGCTGGCGGATCTCGCTCCGTCGCCCATCATCCCAGCGGTGCCGATCCAACCCGCGGTGCCGATCGTAGTATTGCGGCGGAAGCTGCCCCTGGTAGCGAGGCGGCAGGTTCTGGGGATATTGCCTGTGTTGAGGGTATGGACTGCGCGGGTCGTACTGATATGCGCGATTTTCGACGCGATAACTGCCGCCATCAGGTCGATAGACCCACACGCCGCCCCGAGACTCAGCACATGCTTGGGCGCCTAAACCGAGCCCCAGCAGCAAAACCGCTATTCGCATCTTCATCAAGCACCTCCATGGACCGCCCCGCCTGGGAGTTGCGGCCTCAATTGATCAGACCACAGCAAATGTTAGGCTGGCATCCAAACGGTTGGTTGATGCATTTCCATATGTGTCACCGAACCGGGGGCAGAGTCGAAGCCACATCACGCCGCGGCCTTGTACGGCTGCCGCCGCTTCCCGATAATAGCGGCCTTTTAGCCTCGGCTCATGCAGAGCGCACAGGAATCCGCGATGACCGAACTCGCTCTGATCATGGTTAGCGCCATTCTGGTCAATAACTTCGTACTGGTGCAGTTTCTCGGTCTGTGTCCGTTCATGGGTGTTTCGAAGAAAATCGAAACGGCCATTGGTCTTTCGCTGGCCACGACCTTCGTGCTGACCTTGGCAGCCATGTGCAGTTACATCGTTCAGCAGTACGTCCTGAAGCCGCTGGACCTGGAGTTCCTCCGAACCATCAGCTTCATCCTGGTGATCGCCGTGGTGGTGCAGTTCACCGAGATGGTGGTGAACAAGACCAGTCCTCTGCTGTATCGCGTGCTGGGCATCTTCCTGCCGTTGATCACCACCAACTGCATCGTGCTCGGGGTCGCGCTGCTGAATGCCAACAAATCCGAGTTCACCTTTCTAACCGCTACGGCGAACGGATTTGCCGCAGGCCTGGGTTTTTCGCTGGTATTGGTACTGTTTGCGGCCATGCGTGAGCGCATCGCCATTGCCGACGTACCCAGGTCGTTCCAGGGCGCAGCCATCGGCATGGTCACGGCTGGGTTGATGTCGCTGGCGTTCATGGGCTTCAGTGGGTTGATCAAGCTATGAGTCTGGTCGTGATTGCCGTACTCGCGCTGCTGGCGCTGTGCCTGGTGTGCGGCGCCATTCTCGGTTTCGCCGCGGTGCGTTTTCGCGTCGAGGGGGATCCGATTGCCGAGCAGATCAACGCGCTGTTGCCGCAGACGCAGTGCGGCCAGTGCGGCTATCCAGGCTGCAAGCCTTACGCCGAGGCGATTGCAGGCGGCGACAAGATCAACAAGTGCCCACCCGGTGGCGAATCGACCATCCAGGCCTTGGCCGACCTGCTCGATGTCGAGCCCGAACCGCTGGATGCCGTTGAAGGCGAGGTGCCGCCACGCATCGCCTATATCCGCGAAGCCGAGTGCATCGGCTGCACCAAGTGCATCCAGGCCTGCCCGGTGGATGCCATCGTCGGCGCCGCCAAACAGATGCATACGGTCATCGTCTCCGAATGCACCGGCTGCGATCTCTGCGTGGAGCCCTGCCCGGTGGATTGCATCGACATGATTGAACTGGGCAGCAACCTGCAGCGTTGGAAGTGGGACCAACCCTTGATGCCAGGCCAACTGATAGCCAGGGATCGGGAGCAGGCCGCATGACCTCGCAGAACCTCTGGAATATGCCTGGCGGCATACAGCCGCCGGAGCGCAAGGACCTATCCAACCGCACGCCGATCCAGCTGCCGCCGCTCCCTGCGCGGCTGGTTGTTCCGCTGGCCCAGCACATCGGTGCGCCTGCCGAGCCATGCGTTGTGCTGGGTGAGCGTGTGCTCAAGGGGCAGAAGATCGCCGAGGCCGCTGGCTTCGTCAGTGTGCCGGTACATGCCCCTACGTCCGGCACAGTGAGTGTCATAGGTCCCCAGCCCTACCCTCACGTGTCGGGAATGCTCAGCGCTGCCATTGCGATCGACAGCGATGGTCATGACGAATGGATCGAACTGCAGCCGCAACCGGACTACCGGACAATGCCGCCCGACCAGCTGCTGGAGCAAATCCGTCAAGCAGGCGTCAGTGGGCTTGGGGGCGCTGGCTTCCCTACGGCCGTCAAGCTGAACCGCCCGCCCCCCGGAAAGACTCGTGCTCTGATCATCAATGGCACCGAATGCGAGCCCTATCTCACGGCCGACGACACGTTGATGCGGGAGAAAGCCCATGAGCTTGTCACGGGGATCGAGATACTCGTTCACCTGATCCAGCCGGAGCTGGTCCTAATCGGCATCGAAGACAACAAGCCCGAGGCGATCGAAGCCGTGCGCGTAGCGGTTGGCGAGCGCGATTTTCGGATCAAGGCGCTCCCCAGCAAGTACCCCTCGGGTGGCGAAAAGCAGCTGATACAGGTTCTGACCGGCGAAGAGGTGCCCAGCGGTGGCTTGCCGGCCGACATCGGCATGCTCTGCCAGAACGTCGGCACCTGCGTGGCCATTCATGATGCCGTGCTGTTAGGCAAGCCACTCATCTCGCGCGTCACCACCCTTACCGGCGAAGCGTTGGCACGCCCCATGAACGTCGAGGCGTTGATCGGCACGCCAGTGGCCGACCTGCTGGCCTTCGCCGGTCTCGACCCTGCCCGGCTCAACCGGCTGATCATGGGCGGACCGATGATGGGCTTCACCCTGCCGTCGGTGGACGTGCCAGTGATCAAGACCACCAACTGCTTGCTCGCCAGCACGCTTGCGGAGCTGCCTCCGCCACCACCAGCGCTGCCATGCATTCGCTGCGGCGAGTGTGCAGAGGTCTGCCCGGCGAGTCTGTTACCGCAACAGCTGCATTTCTTCGCGCTGGGCCAGGAGCATCAGCAGCTCAAAGCCTACAACCTGTTCGACTGCATCGAGTGTGGCGCCTGTGCCTACGTCTGCCCGTCGAGTATCCCGCTGGTGCAGTACTACCGCGCCGCCAAGGGCGAAATCCGCGAACTGCAGCAGAAGCAACAGAAAGCCGAACACTCCAAGCAGCGCTTCGAGCTGCGCCAGGAGCGTCTGCGCCGTGCCGAAGAGCAGAAGGAGGCCGACCGCAAGGCCCGCGCCGAACGCGCTGCAAAGGCCAAGGCAGCGCAGACCGAGGCCAACACCGTACCGAATCAGGACGATCCCGTCGCGCGCGTCCAGGCGCAGAAAGCGGGCCTGTCCGAACAGCAGAAGAAGCTCAAGATCGAAGCCAGCATGGTGCAGGTCGCGCTAAAAAAAGCTGAAAAGCAGCTCATCATTCACGCAACGCCCGAACTGGAAGCGCAGGTTGCCGAGTTACGCACCGCGGCTGCCAGCGCGCAGAAGGCCCTGAACGAAGCCGCCCGGGCGACCGACAGTCCCGTCGCAGCATCGCCGGTCAACGACGAGGCGGCCAAAAAAGCCAAGATCGAAGCCGCAATGTTGCGAGCACAGGTCCGCAAGCTGGAGAAAATCGAAACCAGAGATGCCGAGCAGGAGGCAGAGCTGAGCCGCTTGCGATCGCAGCTGGCCGAGGCCGAAGCCGCGCTTGAACCGGCAACGCAAAACACGCCGGCCGCCAAAACCAAGACGCCCGGCGAAGAGGCGCTGAAGAAAGCCAAGATCGAGTTGGCGATGAAACGCGCCGAGCTCAAGAAAGCCGAACAAGCCGGCGCCGAAGAGGCGCAGTTGAGCAAGCTGCGCGATGGGCTGGCCAGCGCGGAACACGCGCTTCATGACGCGGAAGCGCAGTCCGGCAAACCAGCACCCGCATTGGTACGCACAGACAAGCAACCGATAGATGACCAGACTCGCGCATTCAAGACAGAAGTTGCGTTTGCGCGGGCCGATTTGCGCAAGCTCGAGCGCGACGACAACAGTGAAGCCGAGGCCGTCGAACGCGCCCGAGCACGTTTGAGCGAAGCCGAGCAAAAACTACAGGAACACACCCAATCGTAAGGAACAACGCCGTCGGCGCTGTTTTCGGGATCGCAACGATCAGCACCTGATCAGGATTCCTTTCGAACGTCTACCGGAGAGCCAATGGCCCTGCCCCGAATCACCTCGCCGCACACCACGGGGAGCAACCGCACTCAGCGCGTCATGTTGCTGGTCCTGGCGGCAACCCTGCCCGGCGTGATCGCGCTGACTTGGCTGTATGGCGCCGGAACGCTGATTAACCTGATCTGGGCCAGCGCTGTCGCGCTCGGCAGTGAAGCACTGATACTTCGGCTGAGGCAACGTCCGGTGCAGTTCTTCCTGCGCGACGGCAGCGCATTGGTTACGGCAGTCCTGCTAGCGCTGGCATTGCCGCCGTACTCACCCTGGTGGCTGACATTGATCGCCACCGGCAGCGCCATCGTACTCGGCAAGCAGCTCTACGGCGGCCTTGGGCAGAACCCCTTCAACCCGGCGATGATCGGCTATGTGGTGGTACTGGTCTCCTTTCCTGTGGAAATGACGACCTGGCCTGTGCCCCATACGGTCGGGCTGAGCGCCGGCCTGCAACACATCCTCGGCATCGCCTCGCTGCCGGACGGCTGGACACAAGCCACCGCGCTCGATGTGTTCAAGGTCAACAAGAGTCTTACTGTGGATGAGCTCTGGGCCAACCCCGCGTTCGGCCACTTCGGCGGCATTGGCTCGGAAGTGATCAATCTCGCATTTCTTGCCGGCGGGCTGTTCCTCTTGCACAAACGCTTATTCACCTGGCATGCGCCTATTGGCATGCTTGCCGCGCTGGCAATCATGAGCCTCCTGTTCTGGAACGGGTCAGGCTCCGATAGCCATGGTTCACCGCTGTTCCACCTGCTCAGCGGCGCCACCATGCTCGGGGCCTTCTTCATCGTCACCGATCCGGTGAGCAGCGCCACCAGCAACCAGGGGCGACTGATTTTCGGCGCTGGCGTCGGCATTCTCGTTTATGTCATTCGCGCCTGGGGCGGCTATCCGGACGCAGTGGCCTTCGCCGTGCTGCTGATGAACCTGTCGGCTCCGACCATCGATTACTACACCCGTCCGCGCACCTATGGCCACCGCAAGGCCGAGCGCGGCTTCAAGCTGGGCGAATGACATGATCATCCCTGAACTCAGTCGCTCGATGCTTAAGAACAGCCTGGTGCTGGGGCTGTTCGCCATTTTCACCGTTGGCGGCGTGACGCTGCTGCAGCAGTTCACTGCAGAACGCATCCAAGCCTCGGAGCGCGCCGCGCAATTACGCGCCCTTAACCAGATTCTTCCGAAAAACACCTACGACAATCAGTTGCTCGATAGCAGCGTCGAGCTACAGGATCCGCTGCTCGGCACGCGGCAGGCCATGCCGGCCTATATCGCAACGAAGAACGGCCAGCCAAGCGCGGTGATCCTTCAAGCCATTGCACCGGATGGTTACAGCGGTGCGATCCACCTGCTCATAGGTGTGCAGGCCGACGGGCGGATTGCCGGCGTGCGCGTGGTCGCGCATCGGGAAACACCCGGTCTGGGGGACAAGGTCGAGCTGGCCAAGAGCCCCTGGATACGCAGTTTCGAAAACCGCTCGCTGAGCAACCCGGAGGCCTCCGGCTGGGCCGTCAAGAAGGATCGTGGCGAGTTCGATCAATTCGCCGGGGCCACCATCACCCCGCGTGCCGTGGTCGGCGCGGTCCATCGGGCCCTGCAGTATTTCGCGACTCACAAGCAGCAGCTGCTCGCCACCGATACGGCTCCGATAGCAGCCGAGGCAGCGCTTGAAAACGAGGTCGAGCCCGACGAGGTGGCTACACATTCACGGGCCGGCGCCGCCGCGACCCGCGATATATTGCCGATCAACGATCCGCACACCGAGCAGGACCGAGGCCAATGAGCAATCCAAGCTACCGCGAACTGAGTATCAACGGCCTGTGGAAGAACAATCCGGCGCTCGTCCAGCTCCTAGGGCTGTGCCCGCTGCTCGGCGTGAGCAACTCGGCGGTCAATGCGCTCGGGCTCGGGCTCGCCACTGCCCTGGTATTGATCTGCTCGAATGTCGGCGTATCGCTGGTACGTGGCGTAGTCAACACCGCGGTGCGGCTGCCCGCCTTCGTGATGATCATCGCGGCATTGACGACCTGCATCGAGCTGCTCATGCAGGCCTATACCTACGAGCTTTATCAGATACTCGGCATCTTCATCCCGCTGATCACGACAAACTGCGTCATTCTCGGCCGTGCCGACGGTTTTGCCGCCAAACACAACCCGTTGATTGCAGGCTTTGACGGCTTGTTGATGGGCCTCGGGTTCGCACTGGTGCTGGTGGCGCTGGGCGGCCTGCGCGAGCTGGTGGGCACCGGCGCGGTGTTCGCCGACATGCAGCTATTGTTCGGCCCGATTGCGGCCGACTGGCAATTGACACTGGTCAGTGACTACAAGGGCTTCCTGTTGGCCATCCTGCCCCCCGGCGCCTTCATCGTGCTCGGCCTGCTGATCGCCCTGAAAAATCGTATCGACGAGCATTTCACTGAGCGCGCCGGGGCGACGCAGCCAGATGCGCCTGGCCAGAGCCGCCGTGTGCGAGTCACTGGGGTGATTGATTGAAGCTGCAAGCCTCTCAAGCGGCAAGTAGAAGCAGCGTGAAGCCATCGTTATTGCGCCCAAGCTTGTGGCTTGAAGCTGGAAGCTGGAAGCTTGGAACTGCCTTATGAATGCTGAAAAACGCCGGGAGATATTTCGCCGGTTTCATGAAGACAATCCGGAGCCAAAGACCGAGCTCGCCTACAGCACGCCGTTCGAGCTGTTGATAGCCGTGATTCTTTCGGCGCAGGCCACTGATGTCGGCGTCAACAAAGCAACAGCCAAGCTCTACCCGGTCGCCAACACCCCCGAAGCCATCCATGCGCTTGGCTATGAAGGTCTGTGCAGCTATATCAAGACCATCGGTCTCTACCCGAGCAAGGCGAAGAACATACTCGAGACCTGCCGCATCCTCATCGAGCAACACGACAGCCAGGTTCCGGACAATCGCGAGGCCCTCGAGGCGCTACCGGGTGTCGGGCGCAAGACGGCCAATGTCGTGCTCAATACGGCGTTTCGCCAGTTCACCATGGCGGTCGACACTCACATTTTTCGCGTCGCCAACCGCACCAATATTGCCCCGGGCAGGAACGTGCTGGAGGTCGAGCGCAAGCTGGTCAAATTCGTGCCGAAGGATTACCTGCTCGACGCCCATCACTGGCTGATCCTGCACGGGCGCTACGTCTGCAAGGCGCGCAAGCCACAATGTGGCAGTTGCCGGATCGAGGATCTCTGCGAGTACAAGCACAAGACGTCGGACCATTGAGCGGCCAATGGGAATACCTATCGCACGATTGAAAAAATCTTTTTTACGGCCTCCTCTTTTGTCGCTATAAGGTGCGCCAACAGCGCGCCCAAGCCGGGGAGTGAGACAAGTGTCCGAGAAAGAAGAGATCCAGATCGAAGATGACTTCGTCGCGGATGACGAAGACGATAGTGCAGAGGCGCCAGTCGAAGTCGCCAAGACCAACCTGACCAAGCGTCGGATCATCGACAACCTGCTCGAAGAGCGCCGGCTGCAGAAGCAGCTCAACGAGTTCGACTTCGATCTATAAGCGAGCAGGAGGCGGGATTGCTCCCGCCGTACCCCTCACACCACCGTACGTACGGCTCCGTATACCGGGTGTATAGAGGACTTTCACCTCCGAGTCGCCCGCTTGACCACCACAGCCAAGCCAGTTGCGCTTACGCGCAACGCGCCATGCCTGGCGCACAACAAAAAAGCCCCGTGATTGGGGCTTTTGTGGCGTCGCTGCTAGTCCCGGCGCGACGGAGAGAGCAGCTCGACCTTGTAGCCGTCCGGATCTTCAATAAACGCAAGAATGCTGGTGCCATGCTTCATTGGCCCCGGCTCGCGGGTGATCTTGCCGCCTCGGCTGCGAATGTCCTCGCAGGCCTTGTACACGTCTTCAACCTCCAGCGCGATATGGCCATAACCGTCGCCCAGGTCATATTTTTCAACGTCCCAGTTGTGGGTCAGTTCCAGCACGCTGTTATGCGCTTCGTCGCCATAACCGACGAACGCCAGGGTGAACTTGCCTTCCGGATAATCCTTACGTCGCAGCAGGGTCATGCCCAGCACTTCGGTATAGAAGGCGATGGATCGCTCCATGTCGCCGACTCGCAGCATGGTGTGCAGCAGTCTCATGATGTCTCTCCTGATCAGCGGGGCGAAAAGCATAACCCCGGCTCGCGGCCGGGGTTTTCAAGCTTCAAGCTTCAAGCTTCAAGCTTCTAGACTCAAGACTCAAGACTCAAGCAGCGCGAGACTCGCTTTGCGGCTTGCGGCTTAGAGCGGGCTGCGGCCCTTGCCGGCGGCGATGCGCATGCGCAGCGCATTGAGCTTGATGAAACCGCCCGCGTCGGCCTGGTCGTAGGCGCCCGCATCGTCTTCGAAGGTGGCGATGTTGGCGTCGAACAGCGAGTCGTCCGACTTGCGGCCGGTGACGATGACGTTGCCCTTGTAGAGTTTCAGACGCACCACACCGTTCACATTGACCTGCGACGCGTCGATCATCTGCTGCAGCATGCTGCGCTCAGGGCTCCACCAGTAGCCGTTGTAGATCAGGCTGGCGTACTTGGGCATCAGCTCGTCTTTCAGGTGAGCCACTTCACGGTCGAGGGTAATCGACTCGATGGCCCGATGCCCCTTGAGCATGATGGTGCCACCGGGGGTCTCGTAGCAGCCGCGCGATTTCATGCCGACATAACGGTTCTCGACGATATCCAGACGCCCAATGCCGTTCTCACCGCCGATGCGGTTCAACTCGGCCAGCACCTGGGCCGGAGACATGTCCTTGCCGTCGATGGCGACAATATCGCCCTTGCGGTAGGTCAGTTCAATGTAGGTCGGGGTATCCGGTGCGGTCTCAGGCGAACGCGTCCAGCGCCACATGTCTTCTTCGTGCTCGGCCCAGGTGTCTTCCAGCACGCCGCCCTCATAGGAGATGTGCAGCAGGTTGGCGTCCATGGAATACGGTGACTTCTTCTTGCCGTGGCGCTCGATCGGGATGGCATGCTTCTCGGCATAATCCATCAGCTTCTCGCGCGAGAGCAGGTCCCACTCGCGCCACGGAGCGATGACCTTGACGCCCGGTTTGAGTGCGTAGGCGCCCAGTTCGAAACGGACCTGGTCGTTGCCCTTTCCGGTGGCGCCGTGGGAGATGGCATCGGCGCCGGTTTCGTTGGCGATCTCGATCAGGCGCTTGGCGATCAGCGGACGGGCGATGGAGGTACCCAGCAGGTACTCGCCTTCGTAAACGGTGTTGGCGCGGAACATCGGGAAGACGAAGTCGCGGACGAACTCTTCGCGCAAATCGTCGATGTAGATTTCCTTGACGCCCAGAGCCTGCGCCTTGGTGCGCGCCGGTTCGACTTCTTCGCCCTGGCCGAGGTCGGCGGTGAAGGTCACCACTTCACAGTTATAGGTGTCTTGCAGCCACTTGAGGATCACCGAGGTGTCCAGGCCACCGGAATACGCCAGGACCACCTTCTTTACGTCGGCCATTGCCATCCACTCCCGGGATTGTAAGGAAAGCGGGGATTCTACTGGTCGCGACGTTTGTTTTACAGGGGCGCATGCGACCCCTCGGCATCAGGTCGACGGTGTACCGCCCTCTGCTGCGGCAGTGGTGGTCGCCGGCCCGCGCTCCAAGCGCAGGGTCACCCGCCGATTCTTGGCCCGGTTGGCCTCGCTGCTGTTGGGCACGACGGGATAGCGTTCGCCGTGAAAGCGCAGCGTGATGTGTTCCTTCGGCACGCCGTTGGCGACGAGGTACTCCTCGACCGCCAATGCACGGCGACGGGACAGGTCGCGGTTGGTCAAACGGTTGCCACTGTTGTCGGAATGACCGTCGAGTTGTATTCGGTTGACAGTCGGGTCGGCCTTGAGAAACTGCAGAAGGATGTCGAGCTTGGCCCGGGCCAAGGCATCGAGCGCTACATCACCGGTGGGGAACCCGACTTGCGACTGGCGAATCTGATCGAAATTCACCGGCAACAGCTTCGCTGTACAGGCGCGGAAGTCCTCGTAAGCCTTGCCGAAACGAGCCGGCAGCAACCGCACCTCCAGCGCTTCGCCCCCTTGCCGCGTGCGGTGGCGCACCACTGGGCTGCGCCCTTCGAGCAAGCCGCTGAGCAGCCGACCCGCCTGCCGCTGCGAGCTTTTGAAGGGTACGTCTTCGCCGCCAGCCACCGCGACAAAACCCAGATTGATATCGCTGCGCTCTGGCTGCCAGGGCGCGGCCGCTGCGAGCAGGGTCGCCGAACCGTTACTTAGCCAGCGATCAGCGGATTGCAAACGGAAGGTTGCCTGTTCGCCAGCCCGGCGCACGAACGCTCCCGCGCCGAAGCCCGCCACCGGTTGCGTCAGTCGGCATTCGAACTGATCACCTTCTACCTGCCACTGCGCTCGTTCCAGACGTGTCTGGAACGTGAGTGCATTGGCCGGGGAGATCAGCAGGCAGCTGAGAATCAGAAGACGCAAGCGCACGTAAGGCTTCCCGTTGAACAACATTCAAACGGGATATCGGTGCAAGGCGCAAAAACTTGAACCGGACAGGGGACCACAAGCCCGCTTCGTCGCTACTCGTTTCGGCCGGAAGACCCGCCTGCGGCGATTTTTTCACGCGTTTCCGGTAGCATTCCCGCACGTTTTACCCGCCTGGAAATCTGCATGTCCGACCGACTGACATTACTGCGCCCCGACGATTGGCACATTCACCTGCGCGACGGCGCAGCGCTGCCACATACCGTGGCGGACGCCGCACGCCAGTTCGCACGCGCGATCATCATGCCGAACCTTGTACCACCAGTTCGCAACGCGAGCGAGGCGGACGCTTACCGCCAACGGATTCTTGCCGCCCGGCCGGCCAGGAACGGCTTCGAGCCGCTGATGGTGCTCTACCTCACCGACGGCACACAGCCCGACGACATACGCGCCGCCAAAGCCAGCGGCTATGTTTATGCGGCCAAGCTGTATCCAGCCGGTGCCACGACCAACTCAGCATCCGGCGTCACCCGCATCGACAATATCTTCCCGCTGTTGGAAACCATGGCCGAAGTCGGCCTGCCGCTGCTGGTCCACGGCGAAGTGACGCGCGCCGAGATCGACATCTTCGATCGCGAGAAATACTTCATCGACGAACAGCTGAGCCGGGTGACCGAGCGCTTCCCCACGCTCAAGGTGGTGTTCGAACACATCACCACCCGCGACGCGGTGCAGTTCGTCGAGGCGTCCGGCAGCAACGTCGGCGCCACCATCACGGCCCACCACCTGCTCTACAACCGCAACCACATGCTGGTGGGCGGCATCCGCCCGCACTTCTTCTGTCTGCCGATACTCAAACGCAACACCCATCAGGAAGCCTTGCTCGATGCGGCGACCAGCGGCAGTCCGAAGTTCTTCCTCGGCACCGACTCGGCACCGCATGCTCAGCACGCCAAGGAAAATGCCTGCGGTTGCGCCGGCTGTTATACGGCGTTCGCGGCAATCGAGTTCTATGCCGAAGCGTTCGAACAGCGCAATGCGCTGGACAAACTAGAGGCGTTTGCCAGCCACTTCGGCGCCGACTTCTATGGCCTGCCGCGCAATACCGAGCAGATCGCCCTGGTACGCGAACCCTGGAGCGTGCCGGCCGATCTGCCGTTCGGCGAGCATAACGTGGTGCCCTTGCGCGCCGGCGAGACCCTGCAATGGCGGCTGGAGACAAGCGCATGAGCGAAGAGCAGTTCGACGACGAGCTGGAAGGCAACCAACCAGGCAAGCCGCGCTCGCCGATGGCAAGGCGCTTCCGTGGCTTTCTGCCGGTCGTGGTGGACGTCGAGTGCGGCGGCTTCAACTGCGCCACCGACGCCTTGCTGGAAATCGCCGCGGTGACCATTGGCATGGATGAGCAGGGCATGCTCTACCCGCAGGAAACGCTGTTCTTCCGCGTGGAGCCCTTCGCTGGCGCCAATATCGAAGCTGCCGCGCTGGAGTTCACCGGCATCAAGCTGGACCACCCGCTGCGGATGGCAGTACCCGAATCACAGGCGCTGAACGAGATCATCCGCAGTGTGCGCAAGGCGGTGAAATCAGCCGGCTGCAAGCGCGCCATTCTGGTTGGTCACAACAGCAGCTTCGATCTTGGCTTCCTCAACGCGGCCATGGTGCGCTGCGGCATCAAGCGCAACCCCTTCCACCCGTTCTCCAGCTTCGACACCGCCACCCTCGCCGGCCTCGCCTATGGCCAGACCGTTCTGGCCAAGGCCTGCCAGGCGGCCGGCATCGATTTCGACGGGCGTGAAGCGCATTCGGCGCGCTACGATACCGAGAAGACCGCCGAGCTGTTCTGCGGCATCGTCAATCGCTGGAGAGAAATGGGCGGTTGGGAAGAGTTCGACGAGTGAGCAGCCGGGCCACCGGCTGACCGCCCAGAGCAGTACATCTGGCAAACCCGTGCCGATAGCGCGCGGGATCGCCCGCGCTGATACATCACGCCAACGCCCGTTCCAGCACCCTCGCCACATGCAAGGCATCACGCTGGGCCCCGTCATGGATCTGGTGACGACAACTGGTGCCGTCGGCGACTATCAAATCCTCGGCTTGAGCCTTGCGAACCGCGGGCAGCAATGCCAGTTCGGCCATCTGCATCGAAGCATCGTAGTGCTCGTGCTCGTAGCCGAAACTGCCGGCCATCCCGCAGCAGGAGGTTTCGACGGTTCTGACCTCCAGATCCGGTATCCAGCGCAGCACCTGCTCCACCGGTCGTAGCGCATTGAACGCCTTCTGATGACAATGGCCGTGCAACAGCGCGCGCGGCGCGTCCAGTCCCTTGAGTTTGAGCTGGAGATTACCGGCAGCCTGCTCCCTGACCAGAAACTCCTCGAACAGCAAGGACGCCTCGGACAACGCCTTGGCCTGCTCGCCATAGCCGTAGCGCAGGAATTCGTCGCGCAGGGTCAGCAGGCACGAGGGTTCAAGCCCGACGATGCTCACGCCACGTTCGACGAACGGCAGCAGATAGTCGAGCGTGCGTCGGGCTTCCGCCTTGGCCTTGTCGACCTGCCCCGAGGCCAGGTAGGTGCGTCCGCAGCACAGCGGCCGCTCCTGTGGTGCCTGGTTGAAGTGGACCCGATACCCGGACGCCTCGAGTACACGACAGGCGGCTCGCGCGTTCTCCGGCTCCATGTAGTTGTTGAAGGTGTCGACGAACAGCAGGACCTCCTGGGTATGCGTCGAACGGCTTGCCGGAGCAGTCGCCAGGAAATTGCCAGCGAAGCGCGGCAACGCACGCTGTCCGGCCAACCCGAGCGCGCGCTTGATCCATCGCGACAGCAGCGGCATACGCTCGACCAGATCAGTCACCCCGGCCAGGTGGCGGGCATACGGCGCATAGCGCGGCATTTCCGCAACCATCCGCTCACGCAGTGGTGTCGGATGATTTTTCGCCCAGGCGGCACGGGCCTCGATCTTCATCTTGGCCATGTCGACGCCGGTCGGGCATTCACGTTTGCAGCCCTTGCAGGAGACGCACAGATCGAGCGCAGCCTTGACGTCCTCGCTGGCCAGCCCATCAGGGCCCAGCTGGCCCGATAGCGCCAGTCGCAACGTGTTGGCGCGCCCGCGGGTCAGGTGCTGCTCGTCGCGTGTCGCTCGGTAGCTGGGGCACATGGTGCCGGCGTCGAACTTGCGACAGTGGCCGTTGTTATTGCACATCTCCACGGCGCCAATCAGCCCACCGGTCGGATCGGCGCCGCTGCCGGGCGCACTCTGCTTGCCGGTCAGCGGATCGCGCAGCACGTTCCATTCCGACCAGTCGAGCACCGGCGCCATCGGGATCGGCTGATAGGTCTTGGGGAAGCGGAAATAACTGTGATCATCCATGCGCGGGGGATCGACGATCTTGCCGGGATTGAGCAGATTTTCCGGATCGAACAGCTGTTTGACCTCCTTGAATGCGGCATTGAGCTGCGGGCCGAACTGCCAGGCCACCCATTCCCCGCGGCACAGGCCGTCCCCATGCTCGCCGGAAAAGGCCCCCTTGTAGGCACGCACCAGCGCCGATGCTTCTTCGGCGATGGCGCGCATCTTGTGCGCGCCATCGCGGCGCATGTCGAGAATCGGCCGTACGTGCAAGGTGCCAACACTGGCGTGGGCGTACCAGGTGCCCTCGGTGCCATGTTTGTGGAACACCTCGGTGAGCTTGGCGGTGTATTCGGCCAGGTGCTCCAGCGGCACGGCACAGTCTTCGATGAAGGACACCGGCTTGCCGTCACCCTTCATGCTCATCATGATGTTCAGACCGGCCTTGCGCACGTTCCACAGCGCCGTCTGCTCCGCCGTCTCGGTCATCTTGACCACACTGCCAGGCAGCCCAAGATCGGCCATCAGCTCACTCAGCCGGCCGAGCCGCTCCTGCAGACCGGCGACCTCCTCGCCCGCGAATTCAACCAGCAACAATGCCTGTGGCTGGCCGAGCAATGCCTTCTCGATCACTGGCTTGAAGGCCGGGTTTTCCATCGACAGGTCGATCATCGTCCGATCGACCAGCTCGACCGCTGTCGGGTCGAGCGTGACGATGTGCCGGGTCAGGTCCATGGTCTGGTAGAAGGTCGGGAAGTTCACCACGGCCAGCACCTTGTGCTGGGGCAGCGGTGCCAGTTTGAGCTTGATCCGGCGGGTCACCGCGAGCGTGCCTTCCGAGCCGATCAGCAGATGGGCCAGGTTGACCCGGCCGCCCGCGTCGTAGGGAAGCGGGCTCTGGCAGTCGAACAGGTCGAGGTTATAACCGCCCACGCGGCGCAGCACCTTCGGGTAGTGCTCGCGGATATGGGCATTCTCGCGCTCGGCGATACGCTGCACTGCCTGGGCGATCTCGCGTACCCGATCCCCCTGTGCCAGGTCCTGGAGCAGACCGAAGCGAGCCTCCTTGCCATCGGCCAGCAACGTATCGATAGCCAATACGTTGTGCACCATGTTGCCGTAGCGAATGGAGCGCGAGCCGCAGGAGTTGTTACCGGCCATGCCGCCCAGGGTGCATTGAGCCGAGGTCGACACGTCCACCGGAAACCACAACCCATGTGGCTTGAGCCAGCGATTCAGCTCATCGAGCACGACCCCTGGCTCGACCACCAGGGTCAGGGCATCTTCATCGAACTCGACGATCTGGTTCAGCCAACGACTGGTATCGACCACCAGTGCGTCTCCCACCGTCTGCCCGCATTGACTGGTGCCGCCGCCGCGCGCCAGCAGCGGCACCTTGGCATCCCGGGCGATATCCAATGCGACCTGCAAATCATGCTGATGGCGCGGAATCACCACACCGACCGGCGTGATCTGGTAGATCGAAGCGTCCGTCGCGTAGCGACCACGTGACGCCGGATCAAACAGTACGTCGCCGGCGATCTCGCGCCGCAAGCGCTCAGCCAAGGCCGAAGAGCGCTCCGATGACACCTTGCTCGCCGTTATTCCGGGTTCGGTAAACGAAGTCATCACGACCTCCCATGTCTGCCATCAAAAGGGGGAATGTCAGTGCGACTCGTCCAGCGGGCTCGCTGCGAAGTAGTCCAGTGCGGCGAGTACGCCGCTGTCCTTGAGCGACACGCCGGACATCTTCAGGCCGGCCTCGCAACCGCCAAGGGTGGCGATCAGGGTGAGGTCATTGCAGTCACCGAGATGGCCAATGCGAAACATCTTGCCCTTCGCCTTGCCCAGCCCGGTGCCCAATGAGAGGTCGAAACGGCGATAGATCAGGCTGCGAACTTCGTCAGCGTCAACCCCTTCGGGCATTACCACACCGGTCAGTACGGGCGAATAGACGCTTGGCTCCTGACACTGCACCTCCAGGCCCCAGGCCTCGACGGCCTGGCGAACCCCGGACGCCCAGCGCTGGTGGCGCGCAAAGACATGATCGAGGCCCTCCGTCAGCAGCATGTCGAGCGCTTCGTTCAGCCCGTACAGCAGATTGGTATTGGGCGTGTACGGCCAGTACCCGCTGCGGTTGAGTTCAAGTATCTCGTCCCATGCCCAGAAGCTCTTCGGCAGCTGCGCGAGGCGGCTGGCCTCGATCGCCTTCTCCGATACCGCGTTGAAACTGATGCCCGGCGGCAGCATCAGGCCCTTCTGCGAACCGGAAATGGTCACGTCCACGCCCCAGGCGTCGTGCTGATAATCGGCGCAGGCCAGGCCGGAAATCGTGTCGACCAGCAGCAGTGCCGGATGCTTGGCCGCATCGATGGCACGGCGCACCGCCGCGATATCGCTGGTCACGCCGGTGGACGTCTCGTTGTGCACCACGCAGACGGCCTTGATCGTGTTGCCGCTGTCTTCCTTCAAGCGCCGCTCGATCATTTCGGCCTGCACGCCACGGCGCCAGCCGTCATAACCCGGCAGCCCGATAAACTCCGGTTCCAGCCCCAACCGCCGCGCCATTTTTTCCCATAGGGTGGCAAAGTGGCCGGTTTCGAACATGAGTACCCGGTCGCCTGCCGACAGCGTATTGACCAGCGCCGCTTCCCACGCCCCGGTACCGGACGCGGGGTAAATGACCACCGGCTGCTGGGTCTTGAACACCTGACGGATCTTGCTCAATAGTTCGCGACCCAGGGCACCGAATTCGGGCCCGCGGTGATCAATCGTGGGTAGGCTCATGGCGCGAAGAATGCGATCAGGCACCGGCGAAGGTCCGGGAATCTGCAGGAAATGGCGGCCGGACGGGTGGAAATCGAGCTTCAGCATGAGGTTCTCCAGTGCGCTTGTTCTTGTATTTTGAGTTTTGAATTCAAAAGCACATCCAGCAAATAACCGCTAGCGGATGCAGCCCTCACTCCGCAAATTACGGATGTCTTCGTCGGTCATGCCGATGCCGTGCAGCACCTCGTCGGTATGCTCGGCAAACAACGGTGCCGGGCGGCGTATCTGCAAAGGTGTCCGGGAAAACTTGGTGGGAAAGCCGACCGTTTTCATCTCACCGATTACCGGGTGGCTGACTTCCTGGACCATGCCGCGTGCCAGGTAGTGTTCGTCATGCATGGCCTGGGCAAAGTCATTGATCGGCCCGGCGGGCACGCCGGCCGTATCGCATAGTTCGAGCCAGTGTTTTATCGGTTGTTGGGACAGAATCTCTTCGAGTATGCCTTCGAGCGCTTCCACATTGCGCGCGCGGTCGCTATTGGTGACGAAGCGCTCATCGCCGAGCAGGTCCTCACGCTTGATCACCTCAAGACAGAGGCGCTCCCAGGTTCGCTGATTGGCGCAACCCAGCATCAGGTAGCCGTCCTGCGCCTTGACTGCCTGGTACGGCGCCGAAACGCGGTGGCGTGAGCCGGTGGGTTGCGGCACGGTGCCATCGGCGAAATAGGCGGCCGCCTCCCAGGCAAACCAGGGTAGCCCGCATTCGGTGATGGCGATGTCTATATGCTGGCCTTCACCGGTGTTCTGCTTGTGGATGTAGGCGGCGAGAATCGAATAGATCGCAGTGATGCCGGCGCCAATATCGTAAACAGCGATGCCGGTCTTCAGCGGTCGCTTGCCGGGCTCGCCGGTCATCGACATCAGACCGCTCATGCCTTGGGCGACGAGATCGAAACCGCCCTTGCTGCGGGAGGGACCGGTCTGGCCGTAGCCTGAGATCGAGCAGTAGATGATGCTGGGGTTGAACGCGCGGATCGTCTCGTAGTCGATCTGCAACGATTCCGTTACACCGGGTCGGTAGTTTTCCACGATGACGTCGGCGTCAATCGCCAGACGATAGAAAATATCCCTGGCCCTCTGATTTTTGAGATCCAGGGAGATGCTTTTCTTGTTCCGGTTGATCTGAAAGAAGCAGGTGGACTCGCCGTTGACGTAAGGTCCCATTTGCCGGCTGTCGTCACCGCCATTGGCTTTCTCGACCTTGATGACTTCGGCTCCGAGATCGCCCAACACCATGGTGCAATAGGGGCCCGCCATGATTTGCGAGATATCCAGGATTTTCACGTTGCTGAGTGGAAGCATGCTTGGTTCTCCAGCACTGGGATCGGCGAAAGCTATTCACCGGTCCATTCGAACGGGGTCTTGCTGACGAACTTGTCGACTGCTGCCTTGAAGTCACGGCTGCCGTAACAGGCCCGTATCCAGTCATCGCTGGCGTCCGCCGGCGTGCGTCGGTGCGCCAGTACTCGGTTGATGGTCTCCTTGGCCGCCTGCACGGTCAGCGGCGCGCGACCGGCGAACGCCTGCGCCTTGCGGGCGATCTCCGCGCGGATGACGTCGGGCTCGAAAATCTCGCTGACCAGGCCAGCCGATCGCGCCTCCGGTGCCTCAATCAGTTCGGCCGCCATCAGCACCTCCTTCGTACGGGGTACGCCGAGCAGGTCCATGAGACGCGACACGTTAGTCACCGAAAGGCAGTTGCCAAGCGTCTCGGCGATCGGCACCCCAAACTTCAACGACGGCGTGCAGTAGCGAAAATCGCACGCCAGCGCGATGGCCGCGCCGCCGCCGACACAGAAGCCCTCCAGCAGGGCGATGGTCGGCTTGCGCAGGTTCTCCAGCCCAGCGATGACACTGTCGATGCGCCGCTCGTAGTTCACCCCCGCCTCGCCGTCTTCGAAATCAGCGAATTGCTTGATGTCGGTGCCGGCAACGAAGGCCTTGCCACCACAACCGTGAAACACCACGGCGACGACCCGGGGATCGGCCTCCAGTTCGCGACACAAGCGCTCCAGCGAGTCGTACATGGTCCAGGTCATCGCGTTGCGGCTCTGCGGCCGGTTGAAGCCGACCCAGGCGACGCCTTGATCGATTCGGCAGTCGACCTGCCCCTGAGGCACATCACTCATCTTTGTTTCCTCTTGCTCGATGCCGCTCGCTGGCGACGAACATCAGTTCGCCGCTCAGGCGCCATATATCAGGTTCACCAGCGCCAGGGCGAAGGCCGGGACATAGGTGTTGATCAACAGGATTGCGAAGAGCACTCCGAGGAACCACAGGTTGGTGCGCGAGGTTGCCCAGATATCAGACTTGGCGATCGAGCAGGACGCAATCAGCACGCTGGCAACCGGCGGCGTCTGCTGGCCGATGGCCAGGTTGAGCGTGACGATCAGGCCGAAATGGATCGGATCGATGCCGACCGCCAGCACCAGTGGCAGCACGATCGGGACGACCAGAATGATCGCCGCAGCGGAGTGCAGGAAGACGCCTAGGATCAGGAAGATGATGTTAAGCAGCGCCAGGATCACGTATTTGTTGCTGGTCATATCGCTGATGGAGGCGGCTAGTTGCTGCGGCAGTTGTGTTTCGGTCAGGTAGAGCCCCACCACCGCGGAGCTCGCTACCAACAGCATCACCACCGCGGTTTGCACGCCGGCGTCCAGGCACGCCTTGTAAAAGGTGCGCAGGGTGAACTCGCGGTAGACGAAGGCGCTGATGAAGATCGCCACCACCACAGCCAGCGCCGCGCCTTCGGTGGCCGTGACGACGCCGCCGAAAATCCCGCCAAGGATGATCACCGGAATCGACAGCGCCCAGATCGCACCCTTGAACGCCTCCCACAACCGCTTGGCCTGGAAGGCCCCTTCCGATGGAAAATCGTTTTTCCTGGCCAGGTAGTAACACATCGCCGCCAGGCCCATGGCACCGAGTAATCCGGGGAAAATGCCGGCGACAAACATCTTTACGACGGATTCTCCCGACATCACGGCGTAGAGAATCATCGGAATCGACGGCGGCAGGATGATCGCCAGGCTGGCCGCCGAGGAGGACAGCGCCGCCGAGAATTCCTTGGAGTAGCCCTTGCTGGTCATCGCCGGGATCATGATGCTCCCGATGGCCGATACCCCGGCCACAGCCGAACCGGAAATCTCCGCGAAGAAGATCGAGGCGCCGATGGTCACCATCGACAAGCCGCCCTTGACGAACCCAAGCATCGCCGAGGCCAAGTCGATCAGGCGCCTCGAGATGCTTGAGGCATTCATGATCGCGCCAGCCAGGATGAACAGCGGGATGGCAATCAACGGAAAGCTGGTTGTGCCGTCGTACATCACCATGCCGATGTTGGGCAGGGCCAGTGCGCCATAGCTGGAGAAGATCGCCACCGCGCCGACGATGCCCAGCGAGATGGCGACCGGGACATTGATCAGGATGAGAACTATCAGTCCCAGAAACATATACGCAATTGTCATCTTATCACCCCCGAACGCCATGCCGAACGCCCGCTCTTAATTGCCCCGGTCATGCCTTGACGGGCTTGACGCCCGCTTCTGCCAGTTCGTGATCGACGAACCCATCACCCTTCGCGCTTTCGATCACTTCAGGCAATCGCAAGATCTCCGCAATGATGAAAAGTACCGAACCAATTGGCAGCACCGATTGCGTCAATTGCAGCGAAACGTTGGTCAGGCTGACCAACGATGACCCTTCCAGGATCAGCACGACTTGCATGCCGGTGTAGGCCAGCAGTACGAAGAAGCCGATCGTGATCGCCTCGGCGAGCAGAGCGATTGGCAAGCGCAGCCTTGGGGAGAAGTAATTGACTACGGATGGGCAGCCGATATGAGCTCCTTTTGCCGCGGCCAGCGCCGCGCCGTAGTAAGTGAGCCAAGCCAGACCAACCGACGCCACCTCGTCGTACCAGCTGAACGGTGAACCGGCCAGCCGTGATGCGAAGCCGACTGTGACGACAAGCGTCAAGGCAATCACGTTGGCCACCACTATGATTTCCAGCAGTTTGGAAAAGCCCTTTCTGAAAGCGGTGAAGGAATCCATCGGCTCTCTCCAGTCAGCCTGACGCACCGGATGCTCAGGCATTGGTCAATGCGATCTGTGCAAACACGAACACGGCTACATCTGGCGAAGCTGTTCGACCGTTTCGAGCATTGCCTGCCCGCCTTCGACCTCGTTGGCAAACTTGGCGTAGATAGCCTTGGAACCGTCGATGAAGGCCTGCTGGTCGACCTTGTTCACCTCCATGCCTGCCTGCTCCATTTTTTTCACAAGGCTCTCGTCGAGCTTCGCGCCCTGTTCCAGCGAATAGGGCTCGACTTCCAAAGCTGCTTCGCTGAGCACCTTCCTCACGTCCTCCGGAAAACGTTTCCAACTGGCGCCGGCGACGACGAACGCTGGGGTGTAGACATGGTTGGAAAGAGAGAGGTATTTCTGAACTTCATGGAAGCGCTGGGAATAGATTTGCACCAGCGGATTCTCTTGACCGTCCATGGCGCCGGTCTGTAGCGCCACGAAGGCTTCGGAAAGCGCCATCGGGGCGGGGTTGGCGCCGTAGCTCTTGAACATCTCGACACGCCAGATGCCGTTGGGCGTGCGCAGCTTCAGCCCTTTGAGGTCGGCCGGCACGACAATGGGCCGAGTATTGTTGGTAATCTGCCTGACACCGTTCTCCCACACGCCGATGATGCGGTAGCCCTTGTCTTCGGCGGCCTTGTACATCACGTCGCGCACCAGTTCGTCACGCACCCGCTTCATGTGTTCTCGGTCGCTGATCAGGTACGGCATCTCGAACAGCGAAAACTCGGGCGCCACGCTGCTCATCACCGTCGACGGCAGGGCCAGGTCCAGGGAGCCCAGTTTGAGCTTGTTGAGCATCTGCGAGTCGCTGCCCAGTTGGCTGGAACCATAGGTCACGACCTTGGCTTTGCCCTTGAGCTTTTCATTGGCGGTTTCGGCGAACTTATTAGCGGTGATTTCGAACAAGGACCCCGGCCCACCCACATGGCCGAACTTGATCTGCAGCTCAGCCGCCTGGGCTGCAGATGTGGCTAGACCGAACAGGGATGCGATCAAGGCTGTCTTCAAGACTTTCATGCTGACCTCCACTCTTGTTTTTATCGAGGCGTACCGCAAAAACCTTTCTTCACAGTCGGCACTGACCATGCTCCGACTGCAGCGCCGGCAGCGGTTGAAACCGGCTAACGGATGCGAGCAATAAAAATGAATTCATTATTCATAACCCGAACCAGACGTTAGACCAGCTTTTTGCAGGGCGCCAGAAATGACACAGAAAAATTGCCACCGCCCGTCCTCTCCCCTCCGGGGAGGACGGATGCAGGCAAAAGAATCTGGGCAAGGCGCCACCGGCGGTCCGCCGTCAGGGACCGGGCAGGAGGGTCGTTGCAGAAATGAGTCAGGCAGGACGGCTGAGCACAAGCGGGCCCCGGTGAAGTGAGCGACTGGCGCCGCACCAGAGCAAACCGATAGCCAAACGCAAGCATGGCCGGCGAGAGGGAATTGGTGGCAGCGTGGGCCACCAATCGCTTGGAGGCAAGAGTCAGGCGGGAACGATACCGGCGCGCAGTCCAGCCGCTTCGATGCCTACCACAGCAACCCGCTCGTCTTCATCGGAGGACGCGCCACTGGCGCCTACGGCGCCGATCACTTCGTCATCGTTCGAGAGAATCAGCACTCCGCCCGGTACCGGAACGAAATGACCATCGGAAGCTGCCGCCACCGCGGCCAGAAAGGCCGGACGCGATTCGTTTCGCTCACCGACCGTGCGGCTGGATACGCCGTTGCCTAGTGCAGCGAAGGCCTTGCCCCTGGCAACCGGAAAGCGCAACGGGGCGCAGCCATCTTCGCGTTCGGCGGCGATCAGGTTGCCGCCTGCGTCCATGACGAAAAGGGTCAGCGGTTCCATGTTCTGGGCTCTTGCCTCGGCGAACGCAGCATCGATAATTTGCCGAGCTCGCGCGCGTGAAATGACTACGCTCGAACGGTAGACCTTGCCAGCCATGTGATTTTCCTCCGATAGCCCGGTGCGAAACCAGGCGAAACTGATCAGAACACTTTTGCGAAACAACGGGACGAGGCCAGAGTCTGGCGAGACGCCGATGCATCACCCACTTTATTGTTCTCGTACGTTTAGCTTATGTCGCGTTTTTGACTTATTTTGTATTCTTAATTCAAAACGTTAGCAGACCTTTCGCTGATATCAATAATGAACATGATTCATCCGTGCCGCTCCGGCATGGTCGCATTCATCCAGGAAAAACAGCCTTTGGAAAAGATTCAGCACAAGATTCTTTATCAGGAAGCCGCCAACCGAATCCGTGAGCTGATCGAGCACGGAACGCTGGTTGCAGGCGAAAAGATCTCCGAAAAACAGCTTTGCGAAACATTCGGTATTTCCAGGACACCACTTCGCGAGGCGCTGAAAGTTCTGACTTCGGAAGGACTGGTGGAAATTCTGCCGAATCGGGGCGCGCGAGTGAGTCGCCTGTCACTGAGCGACGTGACGCACACCTACGATGTCATGGCAGCCCTGGAGGGACTGGCCGGCGAAACAGCCTGCTCTCGCCTGAACGATGAAGAGCTGGTGAGCATCGGCGCGCTTCACCAGAAGCTGGTCGAGCACTATGCACGTAAGGAGCTACAGGCCTATTTCACCGTAAATCAGCAGATACACGAAAAGATACTGCTGGCTTCGGGAAACCCGATCCTGCTTGAGATGTACAACAACCTCAGCCAGCGAGTGAAAAGAATCCGCTACTCCATGGAAATGAACCAGGACTTCTGGCGCAAGGCGATGAATGATCACGAGGAAATGATCGAAGCGCTACGGGAACGAGATGGTAACCGCTTGGGCAATATCCTCAGAGGCCACCTCAGCCACAAGCTGGAAGCGGTCAATCTTGAAGGCGCCATCGTAGCAGACTGAGCCGCGGCCCCCTCTACGCGTCGATTGTGCGCTTCTCAGGCAAGAGCCGCCGAGGCTCGCGGTTCGATACCAGTGGTAGAACTACGCTTGGCCAGGGTCAGACCAAGCGGATTCCGTTTGCTTACAACGGCTTGCCACGATTGCCGTGCTCACCGACGAAGGCCTGCATGGCCTTGAGGTCGTTGGCCAGCACCGTGCAACGCTCCGGCCGCGCGAACAGATCGGCGAGATGAGCCGGCAGCTCCAACGCCTTGCCGACGCCCGCCTTCTCGACCGCTTCGGGAAATTTCACCGGATGGGCAGTCGCCAGCGTCACCATCGGCGTCGACAGGCTGCGCCGGCACTCACGCGCGGCATGGACACCGATCGCCGTGTGCGGATCGAGCAGCTCGCCGGTGGCGGCGAAGACGTCGGCGATGGTCTTGCAGGTCTGCTCGTCATCCACGGCCAGCGAGTCGAACAGCTTGCGCGCTTCGGTCCAGCGCTCCTCTTCCACCGACAACCTGCCACTGGCCTTGAACGCGTTCATCAATTCGGCCACGGCGGCGCCGTTACGACCGTGCAGATCGAACAGCAGACGCTCGAAATTCGACGACACCATGATGTCCATCGAAGGCGACAGCGACGGGTGCAGCGTGTCCTTGTCGTAGCGGTTGCCACTCATGAAGCGATGCAGGATGTCGTTGCGGTTGGTGGCGACCACCAGCTGGCTGATCGGCAGCCCCATGTTGCGCGCCAGGTAGCCCGCGAAAATGTCCCCAAAATTGCCCGTCGGTACGGAAAACGCCACCGAACGGGCCGGGCCGCCCAACTGCAGCGCAGCATGGAAGTAGTAGACGATCTGGGCCATGATCCGCGCCCAGTTGATCGAGTTGACCGCCACCAGCCGCGTGCCCTTGAGGAAGCCCTGATCAGCGAAGCTATCCTTGACCATCTCCTGGCAATCGTCGAAGTTTCCCTCGATGGCGATGTTGTGGATGTTATCGCCGAAGATGGTGGTCATCTGCCGACGCTGTACTTCCGACACCCGGTTGTGCGGGTGCAGGATAAAGATATCGACGTTATCGCAGCGGCGGCAGCCTTCGATTGCTGCCGAGCCGGTATCGCCGGACGTCGCACCGATGATCACCACGCGCTCACCGCGCTTGGCCAGCACGTAGTCAAGAAGTCGACCCAGCAGCTGCAAAGCGAAGTCCTTGAACGCCAGGGTCGGGCCATGGAAGAGCTCGAGCACCCACTCGTTGCTGTCCAGCTGACGCAGCGGCGCCACGGCGCTGTGAGCAAACACGCCGTAGGTGTCCTGCAGAATCTGCTTGAAGTCAGCGTCCGGGATGCTGCCGGTCACGAACGGCCGCATCACCTTGAACGCCAGCTCGTGGTACGGCAGACCAGACCAGGACGCGATCTCTTCGACGGTGAAGCGCGGCAGGTTTTCCGGAACGTATAGACCGCCATCGCTGGCCAGTCCGGCAAGCAGCACGTCTTCGAAATTCAGGGCCGGCGCCTGGCCACGGGTACTGATGTAGCGCATATCGTCAAACCTTCGGTCTGAGCGGCAACCCGCAAGCTGCAAGCTGCACGTGTTTGCCCACTTGCAACTTGTGGCTCGCAGCTTGCCGCTGCTTTTTAGTTGAGTTGTTCCACCCGGATCCGCACCACGTTGCCCGCCACGTCGGCAAGTGCTTCGAGTGCGGCGATGGCATCGTCGACCCTCTGCTCGACCACACGATGCGTGACCAGGATGACCGGCACCAGCCCGTCTTGCTCCTCGGCTTCCTTCTGCATGATCGATTCGATATTGATTCCACGCTCCGACAGGATAGTGGCGACCTGAGCCAGTACGCCCGGACGGTCTTTGGCCTGGATGCGCAAGTAATAGGCGCTTTCGCAAGCGCCGATCGGCAGAATTGGATGAGCAGAGAGGCAGTCCGGCTGAAAAGCCAGGTGCGGAACCCGATTGTTCGGGTCCGTCGTGAGCGCACGGGCCACATCCACGAGGTCCGCCACCACAGCCGAAGCCGTCGGCTCCATGCCTGCACCCGCACCGTAATAAAGCGTGGAGCCGACGGCGTCACCGTTGACCATGACCGCATTCATCACGCCATTGACGTTGGCAATCAGGCGGTCCGCCGGGATCAGCGTCGGGTGCACACGCAGCTCGATACCCGAAGCAGTGCTGCGGGCGACGCCCAGATGTTTGATGCGGTAGCCCAGCGCCTCGGCGTAATTGACGTCAGCGGTGGTCAGCCGGGATATGCCTTCGGTGTAGGCCTTGTCGAATTGCAGCGGTACGCCGAAAGCGATGGAGGCGAGGATGGTCAGCTTGTGCGCGGCGTCTATGCCTTCAATGTCGAAGGTCGGATCGGTCTCGGCGTAGCCAAGCTCCTGAGCCTCCTTCAGCACGTCCTCGAAGGCACGTCCCTTCTCCCGCATCTCGGTGAGGATGAAGTTACCGGTTCCGTTGATTATCCCCGCGAGCCAGTTGATCTGGTTGCCGGCCAGCCCCTCGCGAATGGCCTTGATGATCGGGATACCGCCGGCAACCGAGGCTTCGAAGGCGACGATAACGCCCTTCTCCCGCGCCCTGGCGAAGATCTCATTGCCGTGCACCGCGATCAGCGCCTTGTTGGCCGTAACCACGTGCTTGCCGTTATCGATGGCTTTGAGCACCAGCTCGCGGGCCAAGGTGTACCCACCGATCAGTTCGACCACAATGTCGATCTCAGGGTTGTTGGCGACATCGAATATATCGCCAGTAATCGGGGTATCACCGGTGTTGCACCTGGGGTTCGCATGACGAGCCGCAATCTGCGCGACCTCAATTCCGCGCCCTGCACGACGCGCGATTTCCGCAGCGTTGCGCTCGAGCACGTTGAAGGTACCGCCACCGACGGTTCCCAGCCCACAGATGCCAACTTTCACCGGTTTCAAGTTGCACTCCCCATTGCCAACGAACGGCCCCTGCACGGCGGCCGAACAAAAGAGTCGCACATTACGAAGCGCACGAGCTTTAGTCAAATCGGCAGCGGCCAGGAAGAGCCTGCTGCTAGCCGGGCTTGCTCTGCAACCCCAGGCGCTGGTGCCACTGAGCGAGGGATTCATCCGGATACTCATCGAAGCAGCGATCATCAGGGCCCAACTGGGGCTCTACCCATGATGCCTTTGAAGCCAGCATGAGATGTGTCGACTCTGGCGGGCTTGGCAGCTCGCTATCGATTGCCGACGCATGCGGGTGCACGAGATCCGGCCAATTCGGGTCCCACAACCACAGTGCGCTGCCGCACAGCTTGCAGAAGTGACGCTGGCCATCGCTAATACGCACCGCGCCCGTTTCAGCATCGACCATCCTGGCTTGGTAGATACTGAGGTTCTCGCGACCCTCGACCGTCAGCGTCCGATGATCTCCGCCCAGGTTGATCGCATAACCACCCGCCCCGGCCGTTTTGCGACAGATCGAACAGTAACAGCGCATGAACGGATAGGGCTCGGCCGATTCCAGAGAAAAACGAACGGCCTGGCAATGACAGGAACCTTCTAGCTTCATTTTGTCGCCTCCTCGATATGCGTTTTGGCTTTGAACACGAGGGGCGGAACAGTTCAGCCGCGGGCCAAACGGGCAGCCTCTTCGTGACTGAAGGCGCCGCCCCGGCGACTACCTGGCGTTCAGGGCCAGTTCGGCGAGCTGCGGAGCCGGCTGATAACCGGGGATGATCTGCCCGTTTGCGAGAATGATTGCCGGAGTGCCCTGAACACCGATCAGCTGGCCTAACTCGTATTGCTCAGCGACCGGGTTCTCGCAGCTCGTGACGGGCACCTCTTCGCGCGCCTTGGCCTTGTTCATCGCTGCCTGCCGATCCTTGGCACACCATACGCTGGTCAGCGTGTTGGCTCCGTGGCTGCCCATACCCTGCCGTGGAAAGGCCATATAGCGAACCTCGACGCCAAGACGGTTCAGCTCGGGCACTTCGCTGTGCAGCTTCTGGCAGTAGCCGCAGTCGGTGTCGGTAAACACGGTGATATGGGTCTTCGGTCTTTCAGGCGAGAAAACCACCATCTTGCTGGTAGGAATCGCGTCAATTGTCTTCGCGACAGACCTGCTCCGGGCTTGCTCGGTCAGGTTCGTCGCCTGGCCGTCCTTGAACTGATACATATCGCCCTGAATCAGGAACTGACCGTCAGCGCTCGCGTAGAGCTGATGCCCACCCTTGAGCTGAACCTGATACACACCGTTCATGGGGCTTTCCGCAATTGCCTCGATGGGCATATCGGGCTGGAGTGCATTAAGCGACTCACGGATCGCCTGTTCAGCGTCAGCGGCCAGGACAACGGCACTGGCGAAACCGAGGGCTACGGCAGTGAAGATACGATTCACGCGCATGAAATCTCCTGGCGACTTGGATCGAGGGAAGGCCGGCAGATTACCATAGCCCCTGTCATCCAGTGCAGCCGACGGGCCTCCGCTCATTGGCTTTTGTGGCCTGCAGCGCAGCTTCTAACGCCATCCGTTCAACCACGCGGATGATGCTGCGCGTGGAGTTCCTGCAGCCGCGCGCGAGCGATGTGCGTGTAGATCTGCGTAGTGGACAGATCACTGTGACCGAGCAGCATTTGCACGGTTCGAAGATCCGCCCCATGGTTGAGCAAGTGCGTAGCAAATGCATGACGCAGCGTGTGCGGCGAGATCGATGCCGCTATTCCTGCCTGCCGGGCATGCAGCTTGATTCGATGCCAGAACGTCTGCCTTGTCATCTGATCGCCACGCCGGCTCGGAAACACCACATCGCTGGCCTTGCCGGCGAGCAGCGTGTCGCGAGCATCGCGAAGATAGCGCACCACCCAGTGCAGGGACTCCTCGCCCAACGGCACCAGACGCTCCTTGTTACCCTTACCGAAAGTGCGCAGGACACCCTGCCTAAGATTGATCTGCTCAAGACCGAGGCCGACCAGTTCCGTGACGCGCAAGCCGGTCGCGTAAAGGACTTCCAGCATCGCCCGGTCACGCAACCCCAGCGGATCGCCGACATCCGGCGCAGACAACAGCGCCTCCACATCCGCCTCGGATAACGCCTTGGGTAGTGGTCGTCCCCACTGCGGCAGATCGACTCGCAGCGTTGGATCGACCGTGATCACGCCTTCGCGCAGCAGGAAGCGATAAAACCCGCGAAGCCCTGACAACAGCCGCGCGGTAGAACGCGCCTTGTAGTTGTTGGCCAGACGCCAGGCAAGGTGGTCGAGGACCATTTCCCGGCCCGCGTCGCTCAGGCGGACGCCGCGCTCGTCAAGCCAGCCGTTGAACAGCGCCAGATCACTGCGATAGGCCTCGCGGGTATTGTCCGATAGTCCTTTCTCGAGCCAGAGGGCGTCTAGGAAGCGGTCGATCACGGGATCATCGAGTGCGGGCATTAAACAATCATCGGCCGGTGAAAGCGCATTAGTGTTCCATAGCCGCATCCGCCCCGCCAGGCTCTGCCCTTGCAGATCGCTGACGATGGATTGGCAAGAAAGCCTGGGGAGAACTCGCCCACAGGCACCTGGTCGTGACGCTGTACGCCTGGCTGAGCGAATATCGAGTAACGGTATTCAATTCATCGGCAAATAATCAAGGCTAAAAAAAACAGCCCGCAGGCTGCTTTTTTCTTAAGGACGCTTTCCTCAGGAAAGCTTTTCCTTGATGCGGGCTGCCTTGCCGGACAACGCGCGGAGGTAGTACAGCTTGGCTTTGCGGACATCGCCACGGCGCTTGACGCTGAGGCTGTCGACCATCGGGCTGTAATACTGGAACGTACGCTCAACACCAACACCGTTGGAAATCTTGCGAACGGTGAATGCGCTGTTCAGGCCGCGGTTACGCTTGCCGATCACGACACCTTCGAAGGCCTGCAGACGCTCACGCTCGCCTTCCTTCACCTTCACCTGAACGACTACGGTGTCACCGGGGGCGAACGGCGGCAGTTCTTTGGTCATCTGCTCGGCTTCGAGCGCCTGGATAATCTTGTTGGTCATGCTGTGCTCCTAAGACAGGCCGTCATGGCGTGCCATCGATACGTTTAACTATCGTCCCGCTGACGGATGTATTCCGTCAGCAGCTTTTGTTCTTCCCCAGAAAGCGAGCGGCTATCCAGAAGATCAGCGCGGCGTTCCCAGGTCCTTCCGAGGGACTGCTGCAAACGCCAGCGCCGGATGTGTTCGTGGTTGCCGCTGAGCAGCACCTCAGGAACACGTTTATCCGCATACACCTCCGGTCGCGTGTAATGCGGGCAGTCGAGCAGGCCATCAGTAAACGAATCCTCCTCGGCCGAATCAGCATGACCCAATGCCCCAGGGAGCAGACGGGTCACTGCATCGATCAGCACCATGGCCGGTAATTCACCACCGGACAGCACGTAATCACCAATCGACCATTCTTCATCCACATGCGCTTCGATGAAACGCTCATCGATGCCTTCGTAGCGGCCAGCGATGAGGATAAGTCCACTCTCGTTCGCGAGATCACGAACATCAGCCTGTTTCAGCTGACGCCCCTGCGGCGACAGGTATATCACCTTCGCCTTTTCCCCAGCGGCCTGCCTGGCATCGGCCAGTGCGAGCTCCAAGGGCTTGATCTTCATCACCATGCCGGGGCCACCCCCAAAAGGGCGATCGTCGACTGTCTGATGGCGATCTTCCGTATAGCTCCGGGGATTCCAGCATTGCAGCTGCAATAGCCCCTGCTTCACCGCACGACTGGTGATGCCGTATTCACCGATAGCAGCGAACATATCGGGGAACAGAGTAATCACATCGACACGCAAGCTGGACATGTTGCTCAGAAGTCCGCGTCCCATTCGACACGCATCTCGCCTGCGTCCAGATCGACCTTCAACACACAGGGGTCGGTATAGGGCAGCAAGCGCTCGCGATCATCCAGACTGCCATCGAACGGCTTGACCACCAGCACATCGTTGGCGCCGGTTTCGAGCAGATGATCAACCCGACCGAGCACTTGCCCGAGCTGGTTGATGACCGTCAGGCCCTGAAGCTGGAACCAGTAATAGTCCTCACCGGTCAACGGAGGCAATTCGCTGCGGGGGATGCAGATCTCGAAATCGGCGTAGGTACGCGCCTCTTCACGATCCGCCAGCCCCTTCAGCGTCGCCACCAGGATCTTGCCTTGCAGGCGACCCTTGACCAGCTCAACCTGCTTGACTTCTTCGCCTCGCCTCAGCGTCCAGCGACGATAGTCCAACAGATTGTCAATCGGATCGGTAAAGGAGTAGATCTTTACGTCACCACGTACGCCATGCACCGAAACGATCTTGCCGATAACGATCAGGTCTTCGGCCGGGGCTGACGTGACGTTCATGTGTTTCAGGCAGCAGCCTTGCCAGCTTCCTTCAGCAGCTGAGCAACACGCTCAGACGGCTGTGCGCCCTGGCTCAACCAATAGGCAGCACGCTCCTGGTTTACAGAGAGCTTCACTTCCGCACCCGAGGCGATCGGATTGAAGAAACCGATACGCTCAACGAAGCGACCATCGCGCGGGTTGCGGCTGTTGGTCACGGTCAGGTGGTAGAAAGGGCGCTTCTTGGAGCCGCCACGGGCGAGACGAATAGTTACCATGTGAACATCGTTCCTGTAGTCGGTACAGCAAATCTGAATGCAGGGCTCAAGGCCCGAAAGGCCGCGCATTTTACGAGTAAAAGCGGCAAGCTTCAAGCCGCAAGCTACAAGTAAATGCAAATCCCGAACGAGCCAGATCATTTTCACCTGCGGCTTGCCGCTTGAGTCCTGCAGCTGCGGCTCAAAACTTGGGCATTCCTCCGCCGCCTGGAAACATGCCGCCCATGCCGCGCATCATCTTGGCCATGCCGCCTTTGCCGCTGACCTTTTTCATCATTTTCTGCATCTGCTTGTGCTGCTTGATCAGACGGCCAATATCTTGCACTTGCGTGCCGGAACCCATGGCGATGCGCCGCTTGCGCGAACCGCTGATGATGTCCGGGTTGCGCCGCTCAACAGGCGTCATCGAGTTGATGATGGCCTCCATCTGCTTGAATTGCTTCTCCGCTGCGCCCTGCGCATTGCCCATTTGCGACAGATTCACACCGCCGATCGATGGCAGCTTATCCATCAAGCCGCCCAGGCCACCCATGTTTTTCATTTGCTGAAGCTGATCGCGGAAATCTTCCAGATCAAAACCTTTGCCCTTCTTCAGCTTCTTGGTGAGCTTCTCGGCCTTTTCCCGATCGAGCGTTTGCTCAGCCTGCTCGATCAGGCTGAGCACATCGCCCATACCGAGGATGCGCGAAGCGATCCGGTCCGGGTGAAACGGCTCGAGCGCATCGCTTTTTTCGCCCATGCCAAGAAACTTGATCGGCTTGCCGGTGACATGGCGCACCGACAGGGCAGCGCCGCCGCGCGCATCCCCGTCGACCTTGGTCAGCACCACGCCGGTCAATGGCAGCGCTTCGCCGAACGCCTTGGCGGTGTTGGCCGCATCCTGGCCGGTCATGGCATCGACCACGAACAGCGTCTCGGCCGGGCTGATCGCCGCATGAACGGCCTGGATCTCGGCCATCATCTCGGCATCGATGGCCAGCCGACCGGCCGTATCGACGAGCACCACATCGATGTATTTGAGCTTGGCTTCGCGGATGGCCGCCTGAGCGATCTCGACCGGCTTCTGGCTGGTATCGGAGGGAAAGAAGGTCACCCCCACTTCCGCAGCCAGCATCTCCAGCTGTTTGATTGCTGCCGGGCGATAGACGTCCGCTGAAACCACCAGTACCGACTTCTTCTTGCGCTCTTTGAGGAACCTTGCCAGTTTGCCGACCGTGGTCGTCTTACCCGCACCCTGGAGGCCGGCCATCAGCACTACCGCGGGCGGCACCACACTAAGGTCGAGGTCTTCGTTGGCCGCGCCCATCAGCTCTTCGAGCTCTGCGCGTACGATCTTCACGAAGGCCTGGCCGGGCGTCAGGCTCTTGGAGACCTCCGTACCGACAGCCCTGTCCCTGACCCTGGCGACGAACTCCTTGACCACGGGCAGCGCAACGTCGGCCTCGAGCAGCGCCATACGCACTTCGCGCAGGGTGTCCTTGATATTGTCCTCGGTCAGTTTGGCCTTGCCGGTAACATGGCGAAGCGTCTGCGAGAGGCGGTCGGTTAGGTTTTCAAACATGTGCCGTTTTCCACCCTGGGTGTGGTTAAGGCGCCGATTATAGAAGCTGCATGCCCCAGACCGGTACCCCGCCGCCGGTGCTTTTCATCGAGCAGGACAAATCCATACCTGTCAGGGGCACCGCCACCTGTCGGTTGTCCCATCGACCCGCACCCCGGCAGTACCGGCAGCCAACCCTGCACTTTTGCGCACCCGGTGTTTATGCCACACTCAGCGCCTTTCGAGCCTATTAACAGACCTATGCACCCTCTGCTCCCGAGCCTAGCTGCCGCCTGCCTCTATGCTGGCGTCACCGGATACCAGGGCTTGCGCCTGGCGCAACGCACCGTGCCGGACAAGCGTCTGCTTCTTATCCTGGGCGCCTTGGCGCTCATTGCACACGGGGTGAGCCTATTCATCCAGTTGTTGTCACCGAGCGGCCTGCATCTGGACTTCTTCACCGCCTCGAGCCTGATCGCTGCGGCCGTGATTCTGCTGATCCTGCTCGCGCTTTACCGGATGCCTGTCGAAAATCTGCTGCTGCTGCTCTTCCCCCTCGGCGGCCTGACTGTGCTGTTCGCCCAGTTTGCACCGTCCGGCACGGCACCCGCCATCACCGAGCAGCCGGGGATACTGGCGCACATCCTGTTTTCCATCCTTGCTTACGGGATGCTTACGATCGCTGTGTTTCAATCGTTGCTGTTGCTGCTGCAGGATCATCATCTCAAGCACAAGCACCCGTCCGGCCTGATCAAGAACTTCCCTCCACTGCAAACCATGGAGAGCCTGCTGTTCGGCTTCCTGCTCGCCGGCTGGCTACTGTTGTCGGCATCGCTCATTTCCGGCTGGATCTTCCTCGAAAACCTGTTTGCCCAGCATCTGGTACACAAAACGCTGCTTTCGGTAACCGCCTGGGTGGTCTTCGGCCTGCTGCTATGGGGACGTCAACAGCTAGGCTGGCGCGGCTACAAGGCCATCCGCTGGACGCTGGCAGGCTTCTGCCTGTTGATGCTGGCCTACTTCGGCAGCAAGCTGGTCCGCGAATTCATTCTGCACATCTAGGGTCTGTTGACGTTTCGTCGCGGCCGCGACGGAGACCCGTTTGACGCAGAACAAGGCGCGAGGAGTGTGGTTTGGTTATTCCCAATGAGCGACGAGTAACGCAGTGCTGCGCCAAACGGGGCCCGTCCCTACGGGTTGCGCGTCAAATGGCGCCAGACGGCGTTGCGGGACTTGGAAAGGGAATGACCATTCCCTGCGTCCCGCGCCTTGCCTGGCGCCATTTGACGCGGCAACGCAGCTCGCTGCGAAACATCAACAGACCCTAGGACCACCACGTGGAACATCTACACCCCGGCTTTCTGCTCGGCATGCTGGTCTTTCTGCTTCTGTGCTCGGCATTCTTTTCCAGTTCCGAAACCGGGATGCTCAGTCTCAACCGCTACCGCCTGCGCCACCAGGCCAAGGAAGGGCACCGCGGGGCAAAACGCGCCAGCGCCCTGCTTGAGCGGCCGGACCGGCTGCTCGGGACCATTCTGGTCGGCAACAACTTCGTCAACATCCTCGCCTCATCGATCGCCACGGTGCTGGCCATCAAGCTGTGGGGCGAAGCCGGCATCGCGATCGCCACCATCGGCCTGACCATCCTCCTGCTCATATTCGGAGAGATAACGCCGAAGACGCTCGCCGCCCTGCGACCTGAAGCAGTTGCCTACCCGGTCAGTCTCCCGCTGCTGATGCTGCAAAAGGTCCTGTATCCGCTGGTGGCGTTGCTCAACTGGATCAGCAACGGATTGCTCAGGCTGCTCGGTGTCGACCTGTCCAACAAAGGTAGCGACAGCCTGTCCACGGAAGAACTGCGCAGCGTGGTCCGTGAATCGGGAAGTGACATGCCGATGAAACGGCAAAGCATGCTGCTCGGCATCCTCGACCTGGAACGGGTGACGGTCGACGACATCATGATTCCGCGTAACGAGGTCGCCGGCATAGACCTGGAAGATGACCTTGAAACCATCGTGACTCAATTGCGCACGACACCTCATACCCGCCTTCCGGTGTTTCGCAAGGACATCAACCAGATCGAAGGCATCGTACACATGCGCCAGATCGCGCGCCTGCTCAGCCATGATCAGCTGACCCGAGAAAGCCTGCTGGACGCATGCAACGACCCTTACTTCATTCCGGAGAACACCTCCCTCTCGACCCAATTGGTCAACTTCCAGAAGCAAAAACGCCGGATCGGCATCGTCGTCGACGAATATGGTGATGTGCTGGGAATCGTGACCCTGGAAGACATTCTCGAAGAGATCGTCGGCGAGTTCAGCAACCAGGACGCGCTGCGCAGCCCGGACATACACCCGCAAGACGACGGCACCCTGGTCATCGACGGCGCCGCCTACTTGCGTGAAGTCAACCGCGCCCTGGGTTGGCAGCTACCCTGCGACGGGCCCAAGACGCTCAACGGGTTGATTACCGAAGCACTCGAACACATCCCGGATAGCGGGATATGCCTGCAAATCAACCAGTATCGACTCGAGATCCTGCAGGCCGCCGACAACCGCGTCAAAAGCGTGCGTGCATGGGTAATCGAGGCGCCAGAGGAATCAAAAAGCAACCCTTGATAACCGGCGTCTCAATGGCGAGCCAGGGTAG
>NZ_JAMOIE010000019.1 GCF_024448935.1 Stutzerimonas stutzeri | reverse complement strand
CTTGTCGCTCAGGCTGGTGATGTCTTCCAGCAGGCTGAGCATTTCCTGGGATTTGGCGCCGTCATCGAGGGATGCAACGATCTCGAACGGCTGGGTGACCTTTTCCAGATAGGTTTTCAGTTGCGCTTTGAGATGGGCGTCCAACATGAGCAGCGTTCCCCTTCTTGCATAATTCAGGTAATAAAACGCCCGGACGGTTCACGCCCAGGCGTTCGAGTTCGGACAGCTGAATCGTCCGAAAGACAGCGTTGCAGGCGCTGCGACAAGCGCAGCGCCTATGGCTGTTAGATCTTGCCGACCAGATCCAGCGACGGGGCCAGAGTGGCTTCGCCTTCTTTCCACTTGGCCGGGCAGACTTCGCCCGGGTGAGCGGCAGTGTACTGAGCAGCTTTCAGCTTACGCAGCGTCTCGCTGACATCACGGGCGATTTCGTTGGAATGAATCTCAACGGTTTTGATCACGCCTTCCGGGTTGATCAGGAAGGTGCCGCGCAGCGCCAGACCCTCTTCTTCGATGTGTACGCCGAATGCACGGGTCAACTGGTGGGTCGGGTCGCCGATCAGCGGGAACTGAGCCTTGCCGACCGCAGGGGAAGTCTCGTGCCAGACCTTGTGGGAGAAGTGGGTATCGGTGGTGACGATGTACACCTCGGTACCGGCCTTCTGGAACTCGGCGTAGCTGTTGGCAGCGTCTTCGATCTCGGTCGGGCAGTTGAAGGTAAAGGCTGCCGGCATGAAGATCAGCACCGACCATTTGCCCTTGAGGGACTCTTCGGTGACTTCGATGAACTTGCCATTGTGGAAAGCGTTGACTTTGAATGGCTGGACTTGGGTATTGATCAGAGACATTTACTCACTCCTTTTGGGATTCAGAATTTAACGATATTCAAGGTAGCGCACGAACACAGATATCGTTAATTGATTGAGGAAATAGATTCGATAGAGTTTTTCTATCCAACCGCCATCAATATACAACGGTCCATACGACACCATCATTACCCGACAATTCAGGCGAGGGGCCGTACTCGAGCCGCTACCGCTCATGACCAGCAGGCCAGAAGGCCCGAATTCCCGCGACGCCCTGCGCACCGACCCGAGCAGCCCTCGCCCCATCACTCGGACCAAGGCCGCCCAGTAGGTACGCAGGCTGAGCGAAGCCTAGCAGCAGTTGGGCGGCGCATTGCCACCCCAAAGGTCTCGCTTCGGGGTGCGAGGCGGTATCAAGTATCGGCGAGAGCACAATGAAATCAACCCCCATCTGCTTGGCCAGATCCAACTCGGCCATATCGTGGCATGACGCGGCGAGCCATCGCTCCGGTTCTATGGGCCTGCCCGCGTCGGCGTACCTGCGCAGCTGCGAGGCCGTCAGATGCCAGCCGGCGTCCGGAAAATCATGGGCCCACTCCAGTGGCCCTTTAAGCATTACCTGCGCACGCCCGACACACACCTCCAGCACTTGAGCTGCCAGCGCCCGGTACCGAACGTCCGGCAGCGAGGGGCAGCGTAGCTGCAGCAGCCGAACCCCTGCATCCAACACGGACGCCACACCGCACAGCAGCTCCTGGGGCGCCAAGTTGTCCGGGGTAATCAGGTACGCCTTCGGCAGGCGAGCCGCAGCGATTATCGGCCGGTTCGCCGCCGGAAAGTCATAACGCGGCAGATCCTCCGCGGACACCCAAGCCAACGGCTGCCCCTCGGCCCCGTGCGGCTCGCCGTCAAACTCAAGCACTTCCCAGACGTCGAGGAGCACCCGCTTGTCCGAATAGTCATGGCGCACTTGAATCAGGGGCCTCGCAGCAATTACCGCAATGCCCAATTCTTCTGCCAGTTCCCGCGCGAGCGCAGCCTCTGCAGTCTCACCTTGCTCGACCTTGCCGCCGGGGAATTCCCATAACCCACCCTGGTGGCTGCCCAGGGGGCGCTTGGCGATCAGCACATGACCGTTGGCGCCACGGATCACGCCAGCAGCGACGTGGAGCCGTTTCATGTTCCGCCACCAAGCGGCGGTCCGCCCGTCGCCGGGACCTGCCGCAGCAGTTTATTCAGCATGCCGATTGCCAAGGGATCAGGTGCGGTATTCGGCATTGATCCGCACGTATTCATGAGAAAGGTCCGTGGTCCAGATCGTCTCGCTGCAATCACCGCGACCGAGCTCGATACGGATTTCGATTTCTTCCTCAGCCATGACCGCGGCGCCCTGCTCTTCCGTATAGCTCGGCGAACGTCCACCCTGGCTGGCGATACATATGGCGCCCAGATAGACATCGATCTTGCTCACGTCCAGCTCGGGAACGCCTGCACGACCCACTGCCGCCAGAATGCGCCCCCAGTTCGGATCGGAGGCGAACAGTGCTGTTTTGATCAGCGGCGAGTGCGCGACGGCATAACCAACGTCGAGGCACTCCTGATGGCTGCGGCCACCGTTGACCTGGACGGTGACGAACTTGGTGGCACCCTCGCCGTCACGAACGATGGACTGAGCCACGTCCATGCTGACATCGAAGACCGCCTGCCTGAGCTTGGTGAACAGCTCACCGGAGGCTGCAGTGATTTCAGCGACGTCAGCCTTGCCGGTAGCGATCAGCATGCAGCAGTCGTTGGTCGAGGTGTCGCCGTCGATGGTGATACGGTTGAACGACTTGTTGGCCGCATCCCGCAGCAGATCCTGCAATACGGGCTGAGCGACCTTCGCATCGGTAGCGATGTAGCCAAGCATGGTCGCCATGTTGGGACGGATCATGCCGGCACCTTTGGAAATACCGGTCACGGTAACCGTCACGCCAGCGTGCTCGAATTGACGGCTCGCGCCCTTGGGCAGCGTGTCTGTAGTCATGATGCCGGTGGCGGCTTCGGCCCAGTGATTTTCATCCAGGTCGGCCAGCGCTGCGGGAAGCGCCGCCTCGATCTTCTCAACTGGCAGCAACTCACCGATGACGCCGGTTGAAAACGGCAGGATTGCATCGGCGCTCACGCCAGCCAGCGCGGCCAGGCTGGCACAGCTGCGGATGGCTGCCTGCATGCCTGGCTCGCCAGTACCAGCGTTAGCGTTTCCTGTATTGGTCAGTAGGTAACGTACCGTTCCCTGAGCCCGCTGCTTCGCAAGAATGACCGGCGCTGCGCAAAAGGCATTGAGCGTGAAGACGCCAGCAACCGTTGAGCCCTCGGCGCAACGCATCACTACGACGTCCTTGCGGCCCGGTCGCTTGATGCCCGCCGAAGCGATGCCGAGCTCGAAACCGGGAACCGGGTGCAGTGTAGGCAGGGGACCAAGACCGACAGCCATTGATGCGCTCCTTCAGAAAGGATGGATGGCCTTCGGCCACCGAAAATCAGGGAGAAAAACGCCGCGAGCGGCTAGAGCCGGTCGCGGCGCGGGTCAACACAGAAGGGTCAGCTTACTGAACCTGTCCGTGGCAATGCTTGTACTTCTTTCCGGACCCGCAAGGGCATGGTTCGTTGCGCCCGATCTTTTGCTCGGTGCGCGTGGGGGCTGCAACTGCCGCTACCTCGCCCTCAGCCTCTGGAGCCTCCTGGTCTGCTTCCAGCGCCGAAACCTCGGCATGCTGAAACTGCATACGCTGCGCCAGCTCTTCAGCGTCGCGGCGCAAACGCCGCTCCTCCTCGACCGGGTCTTCGCGACGAACCTGCACATGGGACAGAACCCGGATGCTGTCGCGCTTGATGGACTCGAGCAGTTCCTGAAACAGTGTAAAGGACTCGCGCTTGTATTCCTGCTTCGGGTTTTTCTGAGCGTAGCCGCGCAGGTGGATACCATGACGCAGATGATCCATCGTCGACAGGTGATCCTTCCACAGATCGTCGAGTACGCGCAGGACAATCTGCTTCTCGAAAGAGCGCAGCGCCTCGGCGCCAGCCAATTCTTCTTTCTCGTTGTAAGCCGCTACCAGCGCCTCGAGGATGCGTTCGCGCAGCGTCTCCTCGTACAGCTTCTCGTCTTCATCGAGCCACTGCTGTACCGGTAGCCGCACGCCGAAGTCACTGTAGAGCACCGCTTCGAGCCCACTGATATCCCATTGCTCGGGCAGCGACTGCGGCGGAATGTGCTGATTGATGGCGTAATCGAGTGCCTCGCGGCGGAACTCGCTGATGGTCTCTCCGATTTCCTCGGCGGCCAGCAGACTGTTGCGCATGTGATAGATCACCTTGCGCTGCTCGTTGGCGACGTCGTCATATTCGAGCAATTGCTTACGCATGTCGAAGTTGCGGCCTTCGACTTTGCGCTGGGCCTTTTCGATGGCGTTGGTCACCATGCGATGCTCGATCGCCTCACCGGACTCCATGCCCAGTGCCTTCATGAAGTTCTTCACCCGATCCGAGGCGAAGATACGCATCAGACTGTCTTCCAGCGACAGGTAGAAGCGGCTCGAACCGGCGTCGCCCTGGCGCCCGGCGCGCCCACGCAGCTGGTTGTCGATACGGCGCGACTCGTGACGCTCGGATGCGATCACATGCAGGCCACCCGCCTCGAGTACGGCCTGATGACGCTTCTGCCAGTCGGACTTGATTTGCGCGACCTGATCATCCGTTGGGTTCTCCAGCGCCGCCACTTCAACTTCCCAGTTGCCGCCGAGCAGGATGTCGGTGCCTCGGCCTGCCATGTTGGTAGCGATGGTCACCGCACCCGGACGTCCCGCCTGCGCGATGATTTCCGCTTCTTTGTCGTGGTGCTTGGCATTTAGCACCTTGTGTTCGATGCCTTCGCTGACCAGCAGACGCGAGACATATTCGGATGTTTCGATGGTTGCAGTGCCCACCAGAACCGGACGACCATTGTTCTGGCAATCCTTGATGTCGGCGATGATTGCAGCAAACTTCTCTTCCTGGGTCAGGTAGACCAGGTCGTTGTAGTCCTTACGTGCCAGCGGCTTGTTGGTCGGGATCACCATTACCGGCAGGTTGTAGATCTGCATGAATTCGAACGCTTCTGTGTCCGCAGTACCGGTCATGCCCGATAGTTTTTTATACAGACGGAAGTAGTTCTGGAAGGTGGTCGAGGCAAGCGTCTGGCTTTCCGGCTGAATCGGCAGCCCTTCCTTGGCTTCGATGGCCTGATGCAGGCCCTCGGAAAGGCGACGACCTGGCATGGTCCGACCGGTGTGCTCGTCAATCAACAGCACCTGGTTGTTCTGCACGATGTATTCGACGTTGCGATGGAACAGCTTGTGCGCACGCAGGCTGGAATACACGTGGGTCAACAAGCCGAGGTTGTGGGCGGAATACAGGCTCTCGCCTTCGGCGAGCAGCCCTGCTTTGGTCAGCATTTCCTCGACGAATTGGTGACCCGACTCGTTCAATTCGACCTGACGCGTCTTCTCGTCGATCGAGAAATGACCCTCCTGGGTAACGACACCCTCTTCCTCTTCGATGTGCTGTTTGAGCAGAGGAATCAGCTGGTTGATTTGCTGATAGAGCTGGGAACTGTCTTCGGCCTGGCCGGAGATGATCAGTGGCGTACGGGCTTCATCGATAAGGATCGAGTCGACTTCGTCGATGACTGCGAAATTGAGTTCGCGCTGGTTCTTTTCTTCGAGGCTGAACGCCATGTTGTCGCGCAGGTAGTCGAAGCCGAACTCGTTGTTCGTACCGTAGGTAATATCGGCCGCGTACGCCGCACGCTTCTCTTGCGGCGGCTGGAAAGGCGTGACGATACCCACCGTCATGCCCAGGAACTCATACAGCGGACGCATCCAGTTGGCATCGCGACGCGCCAGGTAATCGTTCACCGTAACGACATGTACGCCTTTGCCCGCCAATGCGTTGAGGTATACGGCCAGGGTCGCAACCAGCGTCTTGCCTTCACCGGTACGCATCTCAGCAATCTTGCCTTCATGGAGCGTCATGCCGCCGATCAGCTGTACATCGAAGTGACGCATGCCCATCACACGCTTGCCTGCTTCGCGGCAGACGGCAAACGCTTCGGGAAGAATCTGGTCGAGGGTCTCGCCTTGGCCGAGGCGGGCCTTGAACGCTTCGGTCTTGCTCCGCAACTGCTCATCGGAGAGAGACAGCATCTGCTCTTCGAGCGCATTGACGGATTGAACCGCCTTGAGCATGCGCTTGACCTCACGCTCATTTTTGCTGCCAAAGAGCTTCTTCATTAAAGGCGCAAACATATCGACAAAGACTTCCATGCTGGGGATGGAGGCACGGCCGCAGGGCCACCACGGCTCCGTGCAAAGGGAGCATTCTACCCGGAAACGTTCGCGAGGAAAGGTGCCTGCTGCGCAGCCGAACCAGCCATTGGCGCCCGGCACCAGGCGATCCGGGCGCAGGTTTGGCGGGTCACAGCGCGAGCAGAAGGCTATTGCAGGGTTCTGCTAATATGTCGGCTCTTCATTTACGAGCGTCGACCATGTCGTTTCGCCCCTTGCCGGCCCGAGCCTCTGCGTCGCTGCTGCGCGAGACCAAACCGCTAAAAGCGCTGTTTGGCGAAGCCAAACGACTGGATCGACTACAGCAACTGGTCGACAGCCAGTTGCAACCCGCAGCACGAGAGTTCTGTCGTGTAGCCTCATGGCGCGAAGGCACACTGCTACTGATCGTGACCGACAGTCACTGGGCAACGCGACTGCGCTATCAGCAACGACGCTTGCAACGGCAGCTGCTGTGCCTGGAAGCGTTCAGCGGCCTGAGCCGTATTCAGTTCAAGATGCAGCCCCCCGAGACGCCGCGGCACAAGCCCGGGCCGGCGCCAGAACTGTCGGCGCGTGCAGCAGACAATATCCAGGAAACCGCTCGTGGCATTAACGACCCCAAGCTCAGGGCCGCGCTTGAGCGGCTCGCCCGCCATGCCCGCCCCGACAGGGATGCCTGACTAGCGCCGCAGGCACGACCACCTGCCTGGCCATTGGAAGTCGCACCCCCGTGCGAGCCAGCGTTAGGATGTCTGCCGAATCACGCTGAAAAGAGGTTTCAATGGTTAACTATTCGCGCGCCCCCTCACCATGCTGATCGGCGCGCTGCTGGTCGCAACCTGGCTGATCCTATTGATTCGGTACCCCCTTCGGGCGGTACCGATTTCGCTGGGAGCGCTGCTTGGCCTTGGCATCGTTGCGGCCTGGGTGATCTGGCAAGAACAACGGGAAGAGCAGCTGCTTGCTCAACTCCAGCTGCGGATGGCGTATGCACCGACCAGTTGCCCGGCCGGACAGCCGTTGCTCATCATTCTGGACAACCACAGCCCCAAGCCGATGCGCAACCTGAGTTGGGATGTAGCTGCCTATTCTCCCGGTTCCAGCCTTAATCTGGTGACCTCCAACTATGGCGCGCCGCAATACCGCGGCCCGGGAAACCTGCAACCTGGCCAACGCTGGCAATCCTGCGCTCCGCTACCACCGTTGCGCTCGGGCTACCGGAGCAGCAATCTGGAGTTTCGCGCCGAGCGGCTTCGAGGCCACTTCGTCAATTGAGCTGGACAGCCCGATACCCCGACGCTTTCCAAGCGTTGCCAGGCAACCTATACTGTATAGATAAACAGTAGCCCATTCATTTGAGCCGAGGTGGCAGATGGCCGTCGAAGTTGTGTACCGCAGCAGCCGGGACCTGGAGCGCTTGTTCATGGATAAAGCCGAAGCCGATCGTCACGACAAAATGCTCGAGCTGGCCGAAGCCCTGGCTGCGGCACTGCAGAAGGCTACGCCTTCGTTGAGCGAACAGCAGGCCGACGACATCGGCATCTTCATGGCCCGACACCGTGACCTGTTTGCGAAGGCCTTTAAAAACAATCCGGCGGCACTGGAGGAGCTGCCAGCTTGCGCCGCGCCATCTTGATGGATCTATGGCCCTGCGATGATCCGTCGCAGGGAACCCGTCCAGCGGGCGAAACTAGTTGACCGCCACCAGGTCCATTGGGGGCAGTCATCCAGTCAGGTACCGGCATGAACAGTCCTTTCCAGAAAATCAGCGATGTGTTTCAGCCAGACTACAGGGTCAATTTCAGCATTGAGAAACCTGACGGCAGCATTCTGCTGACTCTGACCGACGCCGCTGGCGTGGCGGTCAAGCGCTTCATCAGTTCCAGCCAATGGCGGGACCAGCAGCAGCTCGAACGCTTGATCACCAGCCTGAAGTTCAGCCTCGCCATCGAACGAGGCGGACAGAGCAGCTCTTATCGCCTGACCAAGCATTCGCACTCAGCGGCACAGTAACCGTCAACCCGATTGCCGGGAGGCGCTGTACCCGAAGCTCACCTTGCGACTAAACACGAATAATCGTTAGCTTCCCTCCGCCGGAGCAGTGCAGTTGGCGCCTGTCATGGTTCGCGGCAAGCATCTAGCCCTGCTTCCCTGACGAGGGTCACAGCCAGGCCAAAGCCTTGGCTCGTGCCACCGCCTGCGTACGTCTGGCCACCCCGAGCTTGGTATTGATTCGCCGGGCATGGGTCTTGACTGTATGCAGAGAAATAAACAGTTGCTCGGCAATCTCCCGGTTCGAACAGCCCTGCGCGATGAGACGCAGGACCGTGAGTTCGCGGTTGCTCAGGATGGCCTCATCGCCCGGGACAGCGCTCTGCTCAGACTCTCGCCCAAATTGCAGCAACCGATCACGCAAACTTTCTCCCTGCCCTGCAGGCAACTTCTTGGCAAGCCATTGCGGCTGGCGATGCTGCAACTCGTACAACGGCTTGACCAGGTGCTGCCTTGCCGCCTCACCGAGCGCCTTGCCTAGTTCCAGCTCCGCTTCGTCATGCTGGCCTTGCATTTGAAGCGCCTCGGCAAGTGTGAAGCGACACTCACAGGCCAGCCCCAACCGCTGCGACCGGAGGTTTTGCTCGATAAGTTCACGCAGCGTGTCGATGGCCAGCGCACCACGGGCGGACAGCAGGTCGATCACCGCAAGGTAGCGCTGAACCCGCGGCAGCAACTCGTAGAACCCGGAAGGTGCGATATAGGTGTGGCCATCGTAGAGTTCCAGCACCTGTATGAACACCGCCCTGGCCTTCTTCAACTGCCCCTGATGCAACCACGTCAGTCCGGTTATCAGCGGCAGAATGCCGCGGAAACGGGCCTCCGGCACGTGTCGCCACTGGGCCAACCGCTCGGCCTCTCGCAACCAATGGTAAGCCGTAGGAAATTCCTGATTGCGAGCCGCCAGCTCCGCCAGCCCGGCATAGCCGAAGAATACATATGAATCACCACAGGTTTGCGTCTCGACTCGACCTTGCTGATACGCCTCGCGGGCCGGCTCGTCGAGCCCCTGATAGGCCAGTAGATGGCCCCGTAGCAGGTTCAGCCGGCCGATGATCGGACTATGGCCGACACCGTCGCGCAGTACCATCAGAGACTCTTCGAGCACCCCAACGGCTCGCTCGAACTCGCCGGTAATTTCCAGCAGCTGGATTCGATCGATGCTCAGCAGCGCTTCATACAGCACGCTGCCCTTGAGCCGGGCAAGTTTCATGCCTTCGCTATTGTAATGTTGGGCCAACTCGAGCTGGCTTTCGGCTATCGCCTGCTGGGACAACGCCTGATAGCAGAGCACCCGTTGCGCCCAAGCGTGATCAGACAGGACCTGCAGAGCCTGAAGGCAGTAGTCCCTGGCCTCAGGCTCACCACGCAAACGCGCTAGAAAACCGCGCAACGCTTGCCACTGAGCAAGCAGCTGCGCCTGACGCCGGGCATCGGGTTGAGGAAAGAACTTGGCCAGATCGGCGAGGCAGTCATCGACTTCGTCTAACCGAGCAGAGATGATCAAAGCCCAGCCATGCAGCACAATCAGCCGGGTCGTGCTGTTGAACAAATCTCGCGGTAGTTCACTGCGCCATTTCATGAAATGCGAAACGTTGTCGCCGATGAGCAGCTGCTCCTGCCCGTAGCGCTGTAAGAAGTTGGCTGCGACTTCTGGCTGTCCTGCCCACAGCGCATGCTCCACGGCCTCACGCATTTCACCGCGATTGGCAAACCACTGACAGGCGCGCAGATGCGTCTGGGTGGGTGATGCTACCCCCGGCATGCGTTGCAAGATCAACGCTAGCGGCCGCCACAGGCGATACCATTCACCACAGTTGTCGGTCTGGCGAATGAACAGCTGGGACGTCTTGAGCACATCGAGAAGCTCGTTTCCTATGTCGTCGAGGACATGCTCACACAGCTGCGATGAAAAGCGCGGCATGCGCGCCAACGCGAACAGCGCGCGGCAGATCTCCTCACTCAACCCCTCAAGCACTTCGCGCTGCACATAATCGCGCAACAATGACGTACCGGCTATCAACCGCTCCCGAACTGCCTGCTCATCAGCATTTAATAACAGCAGACTGACACCGGCCAACCACCCCTCGCTGCCCGCCAATAACTGCTTGAATGTGTCATCGGCGAGCTCCATACGGCGTGCCTTGAGCAACAACCGCAGCTCGCCAGGCGCCAGTGCCAGCGCCTCGGCTTCCAGCTCGAACAAGTCACCTTGCAGCAATAGCCTGGGTAGCTTCCAAGCGGGTTGCCGACGACTGCTTACCCACCAACTGACGGATTCGGGTCCCCTTTCGATCAGAAAGTCGAGGCAGGCGTCAAACGGTGCGATGACCTCCCTCGGATAATCGTCCAACATGATCCAGAGCGGCCGCGCAAAATCATTCAGCAGATTGATGAGGTCTTGCTGAACATCCCCGCTTAGCGCAGTTGTACCGTTTAATACTTGGCGCAGCTGCGAATACAGCGATTCAGCAGAGAACGCCCTGCCACCGAGATCAAGCCAGACGAGATGTGTATCGGCTGGCACCATCCGTGCACACTCATTCATGAGTACGCTCTTGCCAAACCCGGCGGGCGCACAGATCAAACGCAGTCGACAACGGGCCTCGAGCAGCGCAACGACGAGTCGTGGCCTTGGTATATGCAATGGTGGAAGACGTGGAATAGTCGCAACTTGAACCTGCGCTGCGGCTTCTGTGCTGAGCGCACCAGGGTTGAAGCGTACGGACATAGCGAGGTTTCTCTTATTCGTATCAGTCCACTGAGGAATGCGATGGGCGCTACCATCCGATCCACTCCGGGGTCGAAATCAAACTATCGCGGCGCCATGCGCCGTAATAACCTGCACGATTGCAGCGCTTTTGTCGAATCGCTGCATTCGTTGCGAGCGCTTCAACGCCTTACGCTTGCAATGGCCAAAAGTATCATTGCCGCTACGCCAGCATCGAGCAGGAGGCGGGATTGCTCCCGCCGTCCTCTCCCACCCCCGTTTGTACGGTTCCGTATACGGTGGTTCCTGCCTACCGACCAACAGCCTCAGCGAGCTTGGTTCCGTTGATGTGTCTCCTGTGGTAGCTAAGCGCCCGGACCGGCTCGCGGGGCTTGCGCCCCAACCCCCTGATGGTCTCGACCGCCGTTCTTCGCAGGGTTTCTGCTTGATTCTCCGACAGCGATCACACCCGACTGTCCGCTCATGGCAGGTTCAGCCCTTCGTCACTCCGCTTTCGAACAACTACTACGGCCTCGGCTGACTGCTGTTCAACCATCCCGTCAGCTCACGGCAGCGCTAGCAGATGGCAGATGGCAGGCTGAACAGATCTCCCCGGGGTAATTCGCGCGCTTCCTGGTTATGCCTGGCGGATCTAGGTCGTAGCGTTCCGTGCAACTATCGGGCTTTGTGATCGTTGCCACCTTACCCCGCTACGCCGCCTCTACCCGCTTCCTGTTCGGCTAGGCAACCCCGTCGAGCCAGCATTATGCCTTCGGCTTGCTGCAGATTCACAGTCACCCGCGACACCCTTGCCGTTCAGCTAGCGCTTCCCCTTGCCGGCTGTGTAGAGCACGTTCACCCGCAGATCACCAGCTTGACCACCACAGCCAAGCCAGTTGCGCCTACGCGCCATGCCTGGCGCACCAACAAATAAGGCGGCCAGTCGGCCGCCTTATTCACCTTGAAATACTAGCTGATCAACGTACACCGGCGTTACGCAGCGCAGCCGGAGTGAAATCCCGGGCCGATGCCTTGTAACCGAACTCGTGCGCTTTCTCTTCGTTGCTCATGCCGATCGCGATGTAACGACCAGAGATCACGTCGTAGAGCGCCTCAAAGGCATAGGCCGGTGCCTGATGCTGGTAATACTGAAGCAGGTGCGCCTCACCGACACGCCAGAGCTGCCCGCGGCCGTCATAAAGCTCGGACTGCACGATCTGCCAGGTATCTTCGTCCACGAAGAAACGGCGCTTGGCATAGATATTGCGCTCCCCATCTTTAAGGTTGGCTTCGATCTCCCAGACGCGGTGCAACTCATAACGTGCCAGGTCCTGGTTAACGTGTCCAGCCTTGATAATGTCGCTGTACTTCACATCGCTGGAGTTGATGTCAAAGCTGTTATAGGGGATATACAGCTCCTTCTTGCCGACCAGCTGCCAGTCATAACGGTCAGGCGCGCCACTGAACATGTCGAAGTTATCGGTGGTACGCATGCCATCTGCGGCAGTACCGGGGCCGTCATAGGCGACCTGCGGGGCACGACGTACGCGACGCTGACCGGCGTTGTAGATCCAGGCCTGGCGCGGCTCTTTCACCTGATCCAGCGAATCGTGCACCAGCAAGACGTTACCGGCGAGACGCGATGGAGCCGTCACCCGCTGCTTGAAGAACAACAGCGCGTTCTTCGCGCGCTCCGGGTCCAGATCCGTCATGTCGCTGGGAAACGCCACTTCGTCTTCGAAGTGCACCAGGGTGTAGCTGCCATTCGTTTGCGGAGTGGCTTGCACGATATCGCGGCGTACGTTGCCACCACGATACCGGGTGATATGGTTCCAAACGACTTCCAGACCGTTCTTCGGGATGGGGAAGGCGTAGTAGCGACTGTCGGAAAAATTGGCGATACCGTTACCGCCATCCACCAACTCGGTATTCAAAGCGCTTTTTTTGGCTGCTTCGTAGATGCGGTCCGGCACTGCTGCAGTGCGATGTGTCGGAAACACGCGAATCTTGTAGGTGTCTGGATAACGCTTGAACATCGCCTGCTGGCCTGCGGTCAGCTTGTCTTTGTACTGGTCGACGTTCTGCGCAGTGATGACGAACTCGGGCTGTTCGTTTTTGAAAGGATTGGTCAGATGCCCGTCATCCAGCGGTGCGGCATCGGTGGACAGACCACCTGTCCAGGCAGGAATAGTTCCTTCGGCATTACCCGCCTTCTCGGCACCGAGTGGGGTCAAGGTATTGTCGAGCTTTGCCGCTTCCTCTGGAGAAACTGCAGCCATCACGCTGCTTGCCAGCACCGAGAAGGCCAAGACACCGAATAATTTTTTTGTTGCTTTCATACGCTTCCAGTTCCTCTTAATTGTTTTGGCCGGAGGCCTTGCATAACGCTAGACGCGTGGCGGAGCACCCCGCAGATCGACAAATAAAGCGGCCTCTTTAGAAGTTCACGCCCACGCTGAATGCGAGGAAGTCACGATCGGTCAGCGTGTTGTAGTCGCCATCGAAGAAATCGGTGTAAGACAGGCTGGCCGTGTAGGTGTTCTGGTACTCGGCGTCGACACCGATGCTGACGGCCTTGGAGTCTTCGACGAACAGGTTGTTCGGGCCGTAGCCGTCGACGTCATGCGAGAACGACAGGTTTGGCGTCAGGTTCACACCGGCAAAGACGTTGCTGTAGTTGGCCAGGGCGCGCAGACGGTAACCCCAGGAGTCGGCAGTGACGAAGCCGTCGTCTCCGTATGCCGCAAGCTGAACAGGGTCGTCGACGCTGCCATAGATCGAATCGCGGCCATAACGCATTTCATCCTTGCTTTCCAACCCGCCCACATGGGCGTAACCGACTTCGCCTATGACAGTCACCCGATCCGCGCCGAGCACCTGATCGAAGAAGTGCGTGAAGGTCGTCTGGATCTGCGTGATTTCCTTGCGGTTGTAACCGCGATTGTCGGCACCGGGCGAGGTCTGCACCGGTGAAGCCACTCCGCCTGCGATGGGATTCAGCATGGCCCGGGTCAGGTCATAGGTGTTGATCTGCACCGGAGCGTTGGGCCGGTAGCTAATCTCCCCTGACCACGCGGTACCCGTGGGCAAGGTGGTCGAGAAGCTTGCGCCATACAGACGGATGTCTTCCGGGTACTCGAGGTAGTAACTGCCGTTGCCCAGGGCGGCGCTTTGCAAGATGCCACCGGCCAGGCTGGTCGGCATCCCTGCACCTGCCAGGACCCCACCGATCGCTGCTGCATCCGCCAGCGAGATGTTGCTGGTGGTGGTACTGACTACCGGCGTGCGGCTGTGGTAGTTCATGAAATAGACGCCATATTCGGCCGCGTCAGCCAGCCAACGAAACGCCACACCGAATTGACCGGAATCCCTGGCATCGCGGTCCCCACTGCGAGGCGTGATCACGCCCTCGGAGGTCACATCGAAACCCACCCCCGCGGCGGCTGCGAACGGCTCCAGCGGAAGGATTGCGGCATTACCAATAGCGTAGTTGTCATCACATCCATCAGCCACGACATCGTTTCCGAAGAACGTGCCGCAGTTGTCGACGATCGTCTGGTCCCATTCCAGCTGGTAGAAGGCTTCCATGCTGAGCTGGTCGGTCAGGCTCTGCGATAGGTAGAGCATATTGACCGGAATCAGGCCTTCCTTGATCTCAGCGCCGGGGCGACGGAACGCGGCCGCATCCAGCGGGTTGATCGAGTTGATCGAGTTACCGATAAAGGTACTTTCACCCCAGCTGACCACCTGCTTGCCAACCCGGACGGTGCCCGGCAGGTCAACCAAGTAGTAGTTGTGGTAGAGGAAAGCATCGAGAATCTGAGCGCCGGACGACTGAGCCGCTTCCTTGCGGTTGCTGTCGCTGATTTCCTTGAATAGACGATGCTCGTCCTTCAGTTCGAAGTCATACCAGTATTTGCCGCGAATAAAGGCACCGCTATCGCCATAGCGCAGTTCCAGGTCGTGAATACCTTTGAAAATCTTGGAGAAGGTCTCGCCCTTCTTGAAGTTCAGCCGATTGTCGTCGCCAGTCTGCGTGTATCCGGTACCGCCATTATTGATACCTACCAAATCCATATCGCGGTCCGTCATCGACCAGCTGGCGCCGATCGACATCGCCGAGTCAAACTGCCCCTCCACTTCCCCAATATTGAAGGTAACGGCATAAGCCGGTGATGCAATGCCCAACGCGACCGCGAGGGCCAGAATCTTGGGCTGGAAGATTCCGTGCCTTGTTGTTTTTGTCATGAGGCGCTCCTGGTTGGTTCGAAGTACGCACACCCTAACCACACGAAGGCAGTGGGTTAAGCGCACTAAGGTTTGATTTGCTTTGTCATACTTAAGTATGAATAGCCTTACCGGTACTGGCTTGCAACCGGATAGGCGCCAGCGTTGCGGAAGACCTTCGACGAAGCTATCGGAGAGCTTAGCCGCCAGTCAAAGAGACGCAACCCGCTGAATAGAGCAGTTGCGATGCTGTTCGCGAAAATTTAGGCGGCGCTGAGCGCAACTGGTCGTCGTTTACTCGAACAATTGAGCCCGGCACAGGCCCAGGCACCCTCCGCCGCGACGGGCAAACACGCAGCGATGCGCAAGAGCGTTACCGAAGCGCAACGCGTGGGGCGAAACGAAACAGCCGGAAGGGAATGGAACGCCAAGGCTGACAGAGACCAGAACCGCTGCCGAGGCGCGCTACGACAGGGCGAGACAGCCTGTCGGGAGGACAGCCTTCAGATCGGGCCGAGAAAGACCACCGTCCATTTATTTATCGCCATCCCGAAGCCGCGATCCGGACGTCTAGAGATACGCGACTTTGGTGCCAGCGGATAACTCGTTACATGCCGTTAACAGCAAAAATGCCAGGCGCGTTCCGCCAGTAACCCTTGTAGTCCATGCCATAGCCGAACACGTAGCGATCGACGCAGCTGAGCCCAACATAATCAGCCTTAAGGTCCGGTCGCGCCTTGCGCTGATGATCCTTATCGACCAGCACCGCAGTGTGCACAGCGGCAGCACCGGCATGCCGGCAAAAATCAATCATTGCGCCGAGCGTGTGCCCTTCGTCGAGGATGTCATCGATAATCAGCACATCACGGTCGATGAACGAGATTTCTGGCTTGGCTTTCCAGAACAGCTCGCCTCCGCTGGTTTCGTTGCGATAACGCGTCGCATGAAGGTAGGACAGCTCCAGCGGGAAATCCAGCTTGGTCACCAGCTTGCCGGAGAAAATCAGCCCCCCGTTCATCACGCAGAACACCACAGGGTTTCGGTCGGCCAGTTCAGCATTGATTTTCACGGCCACCGCGTCGATTGCCGCTTCGACCTCGGCGTCGGAATACAGGCAGTCGGCTTCAGCCATGATCTGGCGGACGTGTGCGAGATCGACGGACATGGCGATGCTCCAAGGCAGTTGAAAGATGAAGCAGCTCGATCGGCCACCTTCAAATCAAGGGGCGCGACGATACCGATGCAGCCAGGCACAGGGCAAGCCCTCTCGGACACATCAATAGCCGCCAACACCCTGATGCATTAATCTACGCCGGTTTATTCGACCGCCGGAGCCACGCATGACCACTCGAGAGATCCGCCACCCGCTTATTCGCCACAAACTTGGGTTGATGCGCCGCGCCGATATCAGTACCAAGAATTTTCGCGAACTGGCGCAGGAGGTTGGCTCGATCCTGACGTACGAAGCGACTCGCGACCTGCCGCTGGAAAACTACAGCATCGACGGCTGGTGCGGCCCGGTCCAGGTTGAAAAGATCTCCGGCAAGAAAATCACCGTTGTGCCGATTCTCCGAGCAGGTATCGGCATGCTCGACGGCGTACTCAGCCTGATACCAGGCGCCAAGGTCAGCGCGGTCGGCATTGCACGCAATGAGGAAACGCTGCAGGCGCACACTTACCTAGAGCGCCTCGTCGATGAGCTCGACCAGCGCCTGGCGATGATCATCGATCCGATGCTGGCAACCGGCGGATCGATGGTTGCAGCAATCGACATGCTGAAAAAGGCCGGGTGCAAGGAAATCCGCGCACTGGTTCTGGTGGCTGCACCGGAAGGCATAGAGGCCGTGGAAAAGGCCCATCCGGACGTCACCATCTACACCGCCTCCATTGATGACCGTCTGGACGAGAACGGCTACATCGTGCCCGGCCTGGGCGATGCCGGAGACAAGATATTCGGCACCAAGCAGAAGGACATCTGAGATGCCGCAACTCATGGAAGAACCGCTCGGACGCCAGGTGCTGGCCGGCGCGCAGATGCTGTTCGTGGCGTTCGGCGCGCTGGTGCTGATGCCGCTGATTACCGGGATGGACCCCAACGTCGCGCTGTTCACCGCCGGTATCGGCACCCTTCTGTTTCAACTGATCACCAAACGCCAGGTACCCGTATTCCTGGCGTCGAGTTTCGCTTTCATCGCGCCAATCATCGCCGCCAAGGGTGACTTCGGCCTGCCAGCGGTGCTTGGCGGCGTGGTCGCGGCCGGCATCGTGTACATGTTTCTCGGCGTTGCGGTGCGCCTGAAAGGCCCTGGATTCATCGACCGGCTACTACCTCCCGTAGTGATCGCACCGGTGATTATCTCCATCGGTCTCGCCCTGTCGCCCGTCGCGGTAAATATGGCCATGGGCAAAGCCGGTGACGGTAGCGCTCAGCTGGTGCCCTACGCCACGGCCATGATGATCTCAATGCCCGCTTTGCTGACCACCCTGCTGGTGGCTGTACTCGGCAAAGGGCTATTCCGGCTGGTGCCAATCCTGGCTGGCGTCGCTGTGGGCTATGGTCTGTCGTTCGCGTTTGGTGTCGTGGATACCAGCGGAATCGCGGCAGCACCTTGGTTGGCGGTGCCGAACTTCGTCACACCGGAATTCCACTGGGGCGCAATTTTGTTCATGGTCCCGGTCGCGCTGGCACCCGCTATCGAGCACATCGGCGGCGTGGTGGCGATTGGTGGCGTGACGGGTAACAACTTCATCAAGAAACCCGGCCTGCACCGCACGCTCCTGGGTGACGGCCTGGCGACTTCGGCAGCGGGTCTGTTCGGCGGCCCGCCTAACACCACGTATGCGGAAGTGACCGGCGCGGTGATGCTCACCAAGAACTACAACCCGAAAGTCATGACCTGGGCGGCGGGCTTCGCCATTGCCCTGGCTTTCATCGGGAAATTTGGAGCTGGGCTGCTGAGCATGCCGGTGCCAGTCATGGGCGGCATCCTCTGCCTGCTGTTCGGCTCGATCGCGGTGGTTGGCCTGAGCACACTGATTCGCCATCAGGTGGACCTGGCCGAAGCGCGCAACCTCATCATCGTCTCAGTGACGCTGGTGTTCGGCATCGGCGGTATGGCGTTCGGCTATGGGGAATTCAGCCTGTCCGGTATCTCGCTATGCGCCATCATCGCGCTGTTACTCAACCTGATGCTACCCGGCGGTGAAGGCTGGAAAAACAAGCAAATCGAAGAAAACAGCTAGCCTGTTGCGCCAGCACGACCGTGCTGGCTTTTACCTTCTCAGCGCCATTAGCGGCATGCAGCTATCCCGACGCAAGACGCGTAGACTGCCGCCATGACTCAATCTGCCATTCCCCACCGCCAGTTGCCCGACGATACGGTCAGTTGCAGCAGCTGCGCCGCGTGCTGTTGTCGCCTCGAAGTACTGCTGCTGACCGACACCGGCGTCCCGGAACGCTTCATCGATGAAGACGACTGGGGCGGCCAAGTGATGCGCCGCCTCGACGACGGGTGGTGCGTAGCGCTCGACCGGGACAGCATGCGCTGTACCATCTACGCACAGCGGCCGCTTATCTGTCGGGAGTACGAGCTGGGCTCGGATGACTGCCTGGACGAGCGCAAGGGCTCGGTAAACGTGTATATCGACGGCTGACGACAGCGCCATCAGCCTCCAAGCTCAGCGATCAGAACGAGACTCGGTAATGCACTGCATAGCTCTCGATACCATCGTTGGGATCCTTGATGCCGGCGTTGGAATAATGGATGGCTCGCACGCCAACCTCCTGTCCGCCGGCAAAGCGCAGGCCGGCCCCCAAGCGGTCCTCGAACTGAAAAGACGAGCCCAGGTCGTTGTTTTCCACTTCGGTATTCTCGAACGCTGCGATGCCGATACCCGCTTCGAGATAAGGCGTCACTGACCCTCCGTTGAATTCATAGACGAAGACCGGTGCGAGCGAAATGCTGTGATTGCTAGAGGTCTCGTCGCCTTCCCAGTAGGTGTAGCCTGCATCCCAGTAGCCCGTTAGCCGACCCACGCTGGTCTGGAACCAACTACGGTTGAAGTCGAATTGCGCGCCCAGCCGATAGGTCGTCGTCGACTCGCCGGTGCGGCCAACTGCAGCAGTCAGATCCAATGCATGGACGGCAGCCACCTGCCCCAGAGAAATAACCGTAACTGCGGCGAGGGAGATCAGTTTTTTCATACAGAATGTCCTTACTGGAACGTTGGTGTCGCTTGTCTTTGCTAAGTATCACATAGTTACAGAGGCCGGCCAGCACGGGGAGTCCCTAAACAGAACAGTATGAAACTGTACCGTTTTCACCCCAAAGTACCGGTAGAACGCGGGCCAATCGCCGGGGATCGCCACTGCTCCAGAAGCGCACGATGGCTTTACCGTCGCTTAGCTGGCCGCTGGCTGCCAGCAAGGTCTCGAGATGCCGCGCGACCGCGGCACCTGTATCGACCAGAGCGATCTCAGGGGGCAGCATCTCGCGCAGCAGCGGCTTTACGAAAGGATAGTGGGTACAGCCGAGAATCAGCGTATCGCAGCCCTGCTCGATCAATGGCTGAACCAGGCTCTCAAGCAGCGCTCGGGTGCCTGCCGTAGCAAGCTCCCCGGCTTCAATACGCTCGACAAGCCCAGGGCATGGCTGCGTGATGACGCGCACGTCGCTGGCGAAACGGTCGAGCAGCGCTGCAAATTTAGCGCTCGTCAAGGTGCCCGTCGTGGCCAGCACGCCCACCACCCCACTGCGGGTTGCCCGGGCGGCCGGTTTGACGGCGGGCTCCATCCCAATCAATGGCAGCTGCGGATACTGCTCACGCAAGTCCGCCACCCCTGCGGCCGTTGCGGTATTGCAGGCCAGCACCAGCGCTTTGGCGCCTTGCTCAAGCAAAAACCCAGCGATGGCCCGGCAGCGCTCGCGGATGAACGCCGGGCTTTTTTCGCCGTAGGGGACGTGACCGCTGTCCGCTACATACAGCAACGACTCATGAGGCAGGCGGGCACGAATCTCCCGGAGCACCGACAGCCCGCCCACACCAGAATCGAAAACGCCTATCGGCCCGTTATCAGACACGGCCGCGTCCGCAGACTGCGCAGGCGGGGTCGCGCTTGACCTTCAGCTCGCGGAAACGACTGGACAGTGCATCCACCAACAGCAGGCGGCCAATCAAAGGCTCACCGAAACCGACCAGCAACTTGATTGCCTCAAGTGCCTGCAGGCTACCTACCATGCCGACGACAGGCCCGAGCACGCCCGCCTCGCTGCACGTCAGCTCAGCCTCAGTGCCATGGCCATAGAGGCAGTGATAGCAGGGGCTGGACTCGACCCGAGGGTCAAACACCGATAGCTGCCCTTCGAGCCGAATGGCCGCGCCGCTCACCAGCGGTTTCACGGCCGCTACACACGCTGCGTTCACAGCCTCACGAACTGCAAAATTGTCCGTGCAATCGAGCACCAGGTCGACTCCTGCCACAGCGGCACCAAGCGTGTCGGCATCCATCGCGGCGCGGTGCGGCACCAGCCTGACCAATGGGTTGAGTGCAGACAGCCGAGCCATTGCCGAGTCCACCTTGTGCACCCCCACCGATGGCGTGTCGTGAGCAATCTGCCGTTGCAGATTGGTCAGATCGAGCCGATCGAAGTCTGCCAGATGCAGTTCGCCAATCCCGGCCGCGGCGAGATACAACGCGACCGGAGAGCCCAGCCCGCCAAGCCCGACGATCAGCACACGGCTCTGCTTAAGCTTGAGCTGGCCTTCGATATCAACCTGTCTCAGCAAGATCTGTCGGCTGTAACGCAGCAGCTCGTCATCGCTCAGCATGCACTACTCCTCATTGGGTTCACCGCAGCCGCCCGAAGCTGACACGCTCGTGGCCACCGAAATCCTTGCGGCTAGCGACATCGACGAAACCGCCATCGGACAACAGGGTCCGCACCGCCATCGCCTGATCGTAACCGTGCTCCAGTATCAACCAGCCGGATAAATGCAGATGAGCAGGCGCCTGCTTGACGATCAGCCGGATGTCATCCAGTCCATCTCCTCCCGCCACCAGCGCACTGCTCGGCTCGAAGCGCACGTCACCCTGCAGTAGATGCGGGTCACTGGCGGGAATGTAGGGTGGATTGGAGACGATCAATCCATAACGCTGGCCCGCGAGCGACGAGAACCAATGGCTCTCGATAAACCCCACATTGCCGAGCCCAAGTCGCTGAGCATTACGGGTGGCCAGCGTAACGGCTTCGCTGATGCGGTCCACGCCGGTAAGCCGCCAGGTCGCGCGCTCACAGGCAAGCGCCAGGGCAATCGCACCGGTCCCCGTGCCCAGATCGAGCACAGTCGTCGGACCAGCTGGCAGCATCTCCAACGCCGATTCAACCAGCAGTTCGGTGTCCGGCCGCGGAATCAAGGTATGGGGCGCCACTTCGAGATCGAGACTCCAGAAACCCTGGTGGCCCAGAATGTAAGCCACCGGCTCGCCAAGCCGACGACGCTCAAGGCAAGCCGCAAAGCGAGCCTCGACCTCGGGTAGCACCTCGCGATCAGGCCAGGTGCGCAGGTAGCTTGTCCCTTCGCCCAGCGCGGCCGCAAGCAGCCACTCGGCATCGAGCTTGGCGCTCGGCGAGTCGGGCAGCTGGGCGGCACGCAGCAGGTAATCGATTGTCGCCATGTTCGGGTTTCCAGAACTCAGTGGTACGCCGCCGCCATCGGCAATCGGGAGGATTCGCCGATGAGCGAGCGGTCAGTCGCCCAGCGCAGCAAGCTGATCGGCTTGATATTCCTGCAGCAGCGGTTCGATCACCTGCTCGACTGCGCCGCTGACCACTTCGTTGAGCGAATACAGCGTCAGGTTGATGCGGTGATCCGTAACGCGCCCCTGTGGGAAGTTGTAAGTCCGAATACGCTCGGAACGATCACCTGAGCCCACCAGCAACTTGCGCGTCTCGGAAATTTCCTTGTGCGCCGCACTGTCTTGCACATCCTGCAGCTTGGCGGCCAACCAGGCCATGGCCCGAGCACGATTCTTGTGCTGCGAGCGCTCTTCCTGGCATTCCACGACGATGCCGCTGGGCAAGTGGGTAATACGCACCGCCGAATCGGTCTTGTTGATGTGCTGACCACCGGCACCGGAGGCGCGGTAGGTGTCGACGCGCAGGTCAGCCGGGTTGATCTCGATGGCGATTTGCTCGTCCGGCTCCGGCAGGACCGCAACGGTGCAGGCCGAGGTATGGATACGTCCCTGGGATTCGGTTTCGGGGACGCGCTGAACCCGGTGTGCACCCGACTCGAACTTGAGCTTGGCGAATACATTATCGCCCTCGACCCGCGAGATCACTTCTTTATAGCCGCCGTGTTCGCCCGGGCTTTCGGACAGGATCTCGATGCGCCAGCCTTGCCGCTCGGCGTAGCGGGAATACATGCGAAACAGATCGCCAGCGAAGATCGCGGCCTCGTCGCCACCGGTGCCGGCTCGAATCTCGAGGAAGACGTTACGCCCATCCTTGGGATCCTTCGGCAGCAGCATGCGCTGCAGCCGAGCCTCGATCGCTTCGAGCGTTCCGCGTGCTTCGGCGACTTCTTCCTCCGCCATCTCGCGAACATCCGGATCGTTGTCCTTGAGCAACGCCTGAGCACCTTCGAGGTCGGACTGTATCTTGAGGAATTCGCGATAGGTGGAAATGACCGGTTCGACTTCGGCATACTCGCGCGAATAGGCGCGAAAACGGGTCTGATCGCTGATCACCTCAGCGTCACCCAGTAACGCTGTCAGCTCTTCGAAGCGGTCCTGCAGAGTATCGAGTTTGTTGAGCAGCGACGCTTTCATGGTTTGTCCGTGCTGTCTTGCAGGGCGAAGAGGTCCTGGACGATGCTCAGTGCCTCCACACGCCCTTCGGCAGAAAGTTTTTTCAACTGAACACTGGGCGCGTGCAGCAATTTGTTGGTCAGTCCCCGCGCCAGCTGCGCCAGCGCATCCTCGGGCGTGCCGCCATTGGCCAACAACCGCTGGGCTCGCAGCAGTTCCTCATCACGAAGGCGCTCGGCGTGCTGCCGATAAGCCTTGAGCACATCCACAGCCGCCAGCTCACGGAGCCGCGCCATGAAATCGTCAGCCCCGGCGTCAACCAGCTCTTCGGCGGCCTGGGCTGCGCCCTGGCGGCTCTTGAGATTCTCTGCCACCACTTCATGAAGATCATCAACGGTGTAGAGATAGACATCATCCAGATCGGCAACCTGCGCTTCTATATCGCGGGGCACGGCAATGTCCACCATGAACATCGGTTTGTGCTTGCGTTTCTTCAGCGCCTGCTCGACCGCCCCCTTGCCGAGAATCGGCAGCTGGCTGGCGGTCGAGCTGATGACGATATCGCTGTTGTAGAGCTCCTGCGGAATGTCAGCAAGCAAGATGGCGTGAGCACCGAACTGCTCGGCCAGCGCGCTTGCGCGTTCGAGGGTACGGTTGGCCACCACGATGCGCTTGACGCCCTGCTCATGCAGGTGCCGAGCGACCAGGGTGATGGTCTCGCCCGCGCCGATCAGCAACGCCTGGCTGCGATCGAGGTTGGCGAAGATCTGCTTGGCCAGGCTGACCGCAGCAAACGCGACCGAAACCGGGTTTTCCCCGATGGCGGTGTCGGTACGTACGGTCTTGGCGGTGCTGAAGGTGGCCTGAAACAGACGCCCCAGCAGCGGGCCGACGCTACCGGCCTCACGCGCAACGGCGTAGGCGGACTTCATCTGCCCGAGAATCTGCGGCTCGCCAAGCACCATGGAATCCAGCCCCGACGCGACGCGCATCATGTGCCGCACCGCCTGGTCGTCGGTATGAACATAGGCACACGCCTTGAGATCATCGAGACTCAGTCGGTGATAGTTTGCCAGCCAGGCCAGCACCGCATCGGCTTCGATCTGGTCCTGTTCGAGGTACAGTTCGCTGCGATTGCAGGTCGACAGGATCGCCGCCTCACGCGTCGGTGTGACACGGCACAGCTGCTGAAGCGCCTCGACCGTCTGTTCGGGCGTGAACGCCACACGCTCGCGCACATCCACCGATGCGGTCTTGTGATTGATGCCAAGCGCGATGAAGGCCATGCAGGTCGCTGATTCGAAAAACGGAGCGCGCGATTCTCCTACTTCGCCTGTCCTAGAACAACCGTTGCCTGTCATTGTCTGTACCTATCGAGCCGTCCACTCGCCTCGCAGGCCAGCCCGTGTGCTTGCCTGGCTGCTTGTGTCATCATGCCGCGACCGCAGACCAGCCCGATGTTCCCTATGAAAAAACTCCTCGCCCTCAGCGCCGTCCTGTTTCTCGGTGGCTGCCAAAGCTTCATGCAGAGCACTTCCGACAGCGGCCCGCCGATCGAGGAGGTCACGGCGGAGCCTGCGGCAAAAAGCCCAAACGAGTATGGCTCGTTCAGCGGCGATACCCTGTATGCATTGCTGGTGGCAGAACTGGCTGGCCAGCGTAATCGCTTCGATATCGCCTTGGGCACCTATGTCCAACAGGCCAACGCGACGCAGGATGCCGGCGTCGCGGAGCGCGGTTTCCGCATCGCCGAATACCTCGGCGCCGACCAAGCGGCGCTGGATACGGCCATCATCTGGGCGAACAATGCACCGAACAATCTCGACGCCCAGCGCGCTGCAGCCGTTCAGCTGGCGCGCGCGGGGCGTTACGAAGAGTCCCTCTTGTTCATGGAGAAGGTGCTCCAGGGTCAGGGCGACACGCATTTTGACTTCCTCGCGCTGTCCGCCGCTGAAACCGATCCGGATACGCGCACCGGGCTACTCAAGAGCTTCGACCAATTACTGGCCAAACACCCTGATAATCCCCAGCTGAAATTCGGCAAGGCCGTGCTGCTGCAACAGGACGGCCGTCCTGAAGAAGCACTCGCGCTGCTCGAGGAGCAACCAGCCAGCGAGCAGCAGATCCCGTCGATTCTGCTCCAGGCTCGTCTGCTGCAGGTTTTGAAGCGCAGCAACGAAGCCATACCGCTATTGCAAAAAAGCCTTCGCCAGCACCCCGAAGACAAGCGCTTGCGGTTGACCTACGCCCGCTTGCTGGTGGAACAGGATCGGCTCGACGAAGCCATGGGTGAATTCGCCACGCTGGTCCAGCAATACCCAAGCGACGATGACTTGCGCTTCTCGATGGCCCTGGTATGCCTCGAAGCGCAAGCCTGGCGCGAGGCGATCGTTTACCTGGAAGATCTGATCGAGCGCGGCAGCCACCTCGACGCCGCTCATTTCAATCTGGGCCGAGCCTACCGTGAGCTGGGCAAGCACGAGCAGGCACTGGCCGCGTTCGCCAAGGTCGGCCCCGGTAACGAATATTTGCCGGCGAAACTGATGCAGGCGGAGCTGCTGTTCGCTCTCGACCGCAACCAGGAAGCGTCCCAGCTGCTGGCAAGCGCTCGGGACGAGCAGCCCGATTACGCCATACAGCTGTACCTCATCGAATTGGAAGCGCTTTCCGGCCAGCAACAGATCGAAGCAGCATGGAAGCTGGCGGAACGGGCGCTGGTCGAGTTTCCGGACGACCTGAACCTGCTCTATACCCGAGCGATGATTGCCGAAAAGCGCGGCGACCTGGCTCAGCTGGAACGAGACCTTCGCTACATCATCGAGCGCGAGCCAGACAATGCCATGGCCATCAACGCTCTCGGCTATACGCTTGCTGACCGCACCGACCGATACGATGAAGCCCGAACCCTCATCGAGCAGGCCTACCGACTGAACCCTGATGACGCCGCCATCCTCGACAGCCTCGGCTGGGTCAATTACCGCCTGGGCAACCTCGAAGAAGCCGAAACACAGCTGCGCAAAGCCTATGAACGCTTTGCCGACCATGAAGTTGCCGCTCATCTCGGCGAGGTGCTCTGGGCTTCGGGTGATCAGCGAGAGGCGCGGGCCATCTGGGCGAAAGCCTTGAAGGCGCAGCCCGATAGCCAAGTCCTGCGTGACACCATCAAACGACTGACAGGCTCGGAGAAACCCTGACCCATGAAGCTGATGCGTAACCTGCTGCCCCCCACCCTCGCCTTGCTGCTGGCTGGCTGCGCCGGCCTCGGTCCGCAGGAGTCAGTTGAAGGCCCCGGCAATGCCGAAGGCTGGAAGACCCATAAAGCTCACATCAGTACGATCGATGGCTGGCAGATCAGCGGCAAGATAGGTATCCAGGCACCGCAGGATTCGGGCAGCGGCACCCTGTTCTGGCTGCAGCGCCAGGATTATTTCGACATTCGTCTCTCCGGCCCCCTGGGTCGGGGCGCTACGCGCCTGACAGGACGCCCCGATGCGGTGGCGCTGGAAGTCGCCGGCCAGGGACGCTTCGAGGCCGATTCGCCGGAAGCACTGGTTGAAAGCCAGCTGGGCTGGCAGCTACCCGTCTCCAACCTGCTCTGGTGGGTACGCGGCCTGCCGGCTCCGGACAGCCGCAGCCGCATCGCCCTCAACGCCAACGGGCGACTAGCCAGTCTGAAGCAAGATGGCTGGGATATTCAGTACCTGGGCTATACCGAGGCGGACGGTTATTCGCTGCCAAATCGCATCAAACTGGCCGGTCGTGACCTGAAAATCACACTAGTGGTCAAGGACTGGCAACCGCGCCAGCTCGGGCACTGATGCTCGCACTGACACTCCCTGCGCCAGCCAAGCTCAATCTCATGCTGCATATCCTCGGCCGTCGCGCCGACGGATACCACGCGCTTCAAACGCTGTTCCAGTTTCTCGACTATGGCGACGAGCTGACTTTCAGACCTCGAACCGATGGACAGATCCGATTACATACGGACCTCCCGGGCGTCGACCATGACAGCAACCTGATCGTGCGCGCTGCACGCCGGCTGCAAAGGCGCAGCGACTGCGCTCAAGGCGCTGACATCGAATTGAGCAAGCGCTTACCCATGGGCGGCGGTATCGGCGGTGGAAGCTCCGATGCGGCCACCACCCTGCTTGGCCTCGATCACCTCTGGCAGACCCACCTGGGCGAAGACACGCTGGCGGAGATCGGCTTGGCATTGGGCGCTGATGTTCCGGTATTCGTCAGAGGCCGCGCCGCCTTTGCCGAAGGGGTTGGTGAACGCCTGCAACCGGTCGAATTGAACGAACCCTGGTACCTCGTAATCGCCCCGCAAGTCTCTGTTAGTACAGCGGAAATATTTTCCGACCCGGAGTTGACACGCAATACCCCGGCCATTACAGTTCGCAGCCTTCTTGCAGGGGGCGGTCATAACGACTGTCAGCCGGTAGTCGAGAGGCGTTACCCAGAGGTTCGTAACGCTTTGAGCTTGTTGAACAAATTTGTTCCAGCAAGAATGACCGGCACTGGAGCTTGTGTATTTGGGAGCTTCCCAAACAAGGGCGAGGCTGATAGAGTTTGCCGCCAACTTCCAGCCGATTTACCAGCATTCGTCGCTCAAGGCCGCAATATTTCGATGTTGCACCGAAAGCTTGCGCAGCTGGCACAGGAAGCAAGTGGTTAGAGGTTGTAGGTTACAGGGGCGTCGCCAAGCGGTAAGGCACCAGGTTTTGATCCTGGCATGCGTTGGTTCGAATCCAGCCGCCCCTGCCATAACCTTTCGAGGTTAATACAGCCGGACAAGCACTTTCAGGGTTACATCTACAGGGGCGTCGCCAAGCGGTAAGGCACCAGGTTTTGATCCTGGCATGCGTTGGTTCGAATCCAGCCGCCCCTGCCAAACATCATGAGAGCTGTTCAAAACGCCTGGCCTTTTGAACCGCTTTTTGTTTCATCGGATCCACCCTCAGGCAGGTACTGCGCGTGTCCAAGATGATGGTCTTCACGGGGAACGCCAACCCCGACCTGGCCCGGCGTGTTGTACGTCAGCTGCATATCCCTCTCGGTGACGCCTACGTCGGGAAGTTCTCCGATGGCGAAATCAGTGTCGAGATCAACGAAAACGTTCGTGGCAAGGACGTCTTTCTGATTCAACCGACCTGCGCCCCCACCAATGACAATCTGATGGAACTGGTGGTGATGGCAGACGCCTTCCGCCGGTCCTCCGCCACTCGCATCACAGCCGTCATTCCCTACTTTGGCTATGCCCGCCAGGATCGCCGCCCGCGCTCCGCACGGGTGCCGATCAGCGCCAAAGTCGTGGCCGACATGCTCGATGTGGTTGGCGTCAACCGTGTCCTCACGGTTGACCTGCACGCCGACCAGATCCAGGGCTTCTTCGACATGCCGGTAGACAACATCTACGGTTCGCCGGTCCTGGTCGACGATATACAGGCTCAGCGCTTCGAGAACCTGATGATCGTCTCCCCCGATATCGGTGGAGTGGTACGCGCTCGTGCTGTCGCCAAATCGCTGGGTGTGGATCTGGCGATCATCGACAAGCGTCGTCCGAAGGCCAACCAGTCCGAAGTGATGCACATCATCGGTGATATCGAAGGCCGTACCTGCATCCTCGTCGATGACATGGTCGATACCGCCGGCACCCTGTGCCACGCCGCAACTGCTCTGAAAGAGCATGGCGCGGCCAAGGTCTTTGCGTATTGCACTCACCCGATTCTGTCCGGTCGCGCCATCGAGAACATCGACGGTTCGGTGCTCGACGAGCTGGTCGTGACCAATACCATCCCGCTGTCCGCAGCGGCGCAAGCCTGTACCCGTATTCGCCAGTTGGACATCGCGCCAATGGTGGCTGAAGCGGTTCGCCGCATCAGCAATGCTGAATCGATCAGCGCGATGTTCCGCTAAGCCAAACGCTTAGCCCTTTGCGCAGAACGAAAATGTGCCCCGTCTCGTGCGGGGCTTTTTGCCCAACCGCCCGGTAGCGCTGGTCGCGAGCGTTTCGGGTGCGTTGTTATCCTGGAGAAACACAAATGACTGATTTCACGCTGAATGCCCAAGTGCGTTCCGACCTGGGGAAAGGTGCGAGCCGCCGCCTGCGTCGTAACGCCAACCTCGTTCCAGCCGTAATCTACGGTGGTGACAAGGCTCCGCAATCCATCAGCCTGCTGCTGAAAGACGTAACCAAGCTGCTGGAAACCGAAGCCTCTTTCAGCCACGTGCTGACCCTGAACGTCGACGGCCAGAACGAATCCGTGCTGATCAAGGCGCTGCAGCGTCACCCGGCCAAAGGCTTCGTTCTGCACGCTGACTTCGTCCGCGTTGTTGCCGGTCACACGCTGACCGCTACCGTTCCGCTGCACTTCCTCAACCAGGAAACTTCGGTTGGCGTGAAGCAGCAGGGTGGCGAGATCCTGCACAACATCAACGAAGTGGAAGTCTCCTGCCTGCCGCAGGATCTGCCTGAGTTCATCGAGGTCGACATGGCCGACATCGAAGTCGGTCAGGTACTGCACATGACCGACCTCAAACTGCCGAAAGGCGTTGAGCTGGTCGCCCTGGCACACGGCAGCGATCTGCCGGTTGCCAACGTTCACGCGCCGCGCGTGAACAAGGAAGACACTCCGAAAGAAGAAGACGCTGCCGAGTAATCACTCGCAAGCATCCGAGGAAGGGCCTCTGTCGTGACTGCCGTCAAACTGATCGTCGGCCTGGGTAATCCAGGCCCTGAATACGACCAGACCCGGCATAACGCAGGGGCCCTTTTCGTTGAGCGTCTGGCTGCCCACAAGGGCGTCAACCTCAGCGTCGATCGTAAATATTTCGGCCTGGTCGGCAAGTTTCGCCACCAGGACGGAGACGTCCGCCTGTTGATCCCCACCACCTTCATGAACCGCAGCGGTCAGGCGGTGGCGGCGCTGGCCGGATTTTTCCGCATTCCCCCCGAGGCCATCCTGGTTGCCCATGATGAACTCGACATGCCTCCCGGCGTCGCCAAGCTCAAACAAGGCGGCGGCCATGGCGGGCACAACGGGCTTCGCGACATCATCGCCAAACTCGGCAATCAGAATAATTTCTACCGCCTGCGTCTGGGTATCGGTCACCCTGGTCACAGCAGCCTGGTGACCGACTATGTACTGGGCCGAGCGCCCCAGGCCGAGCGCGAGAAGCTCGACGCCAGCATCGACTTCACCTTCGACGTGCTACCCGAAATACTCGCCGGTGACTGGACGCGAGCGATGCAGCGTCTGCACAGCCAGAAGGCCTGATCGAACTCGGCGCAGGAACGCAAGACAAGGCAACGGCTGAGCGGAAGGCCTGCATTACAGCGCATCACGAAGCCGTTTAACGCAGTTTGGCAACGCCGGTAGCGCAGAGCTGCCAGCCAACACCGAGGCAAGACACCATGGGATTCAATTGCGGCATCGTCGGCCTGCCCAACGTCGGCAAGTCCACTCTGTTCAACGCGCTGACCAAATCCGGAATCGCTGCGGAAAACTTCCCCTTCTGCACCATCGAGCCGAACAGCGGCATCGTGCCGATGCCCGATCCTCGCCTGCAGGCGCTGGCTGACATCGTCAAGCCCGAGCGCATCCTGCCGACCACCATGGAGTTCGTCGACATCGCCGGCCTGGTCGAAGGCGCCTCCAAGGGTGAAGGCTTGGGCAACAAGTTCCTGGCCAACATCCGCGAGACCGATGCCATCGCCCACGTGGTGCGCTGCTTCGAAGACGAAAACGTCATTCATGTCTCCAACTCGGTCGATCCCAAGCGCGACATCGAGATCATCGAACTGGAACTGATCTTCGCCGACCTCGACAGCTGCGAGAAGCAACTGCAGCGCGTCACCCGCAACGCCAAGGGCGGCGACAAGGAAGCCGTGGCGCAGAAAGCGCTGCTGGAAAAACTGATCCCACACTTCACCGAAGCCAAACCGGCCCGCACCCTGCTGAAAAAGCTCGGCGATGACGAAATTCAACTGGCCAAGGGCTTCCACCTGCTGACCAGCAAGCCGGTGATGTACATCGCCAACGTCGCTGAAGACGGCTTCGAGAACAACCCGCACCTGGATGTGGTCAAGGCCATCGCCGCCGAAGAAGGCGCCCTCGTGGTACCGGTGTGCAACAAGATCGAAGCGGAAATCGCCGAGCTCGACGATGGCGAGGAAAAGGACATGTTCCTTGAATCCCTCGGCCTCGAAGAGCCCGGCTTGAATCGCGTCATCCGCGCCGGTTACGAGCTGCTCAACCTGCAAACCTACTTCACGGCAGGCGTGAAGGAAGTCCGCGCCTGGACCGTGAAAGTCGGCGCTACTGCCCCTCAAGGCGCAGGCGTAATCCACACCGATTTCGAGAAAGGCTTCATCCGCGCTGAAGTGGTCGCCTATAACGACTTCATTCAGTACAAAGGCGAAGCTGGCGCCAAGGAAGCCGGTAAATGGCGTCTGGAGGGCAAGGAATACATCATCAAGGATGGCGATGTGATGCACTTCCGCTTCAACGTCTAAGCTAGCATTTGGATTTTCTCGGATCTTGACGAAAACCAAACCCCTAGAAGAGAGCCGCTTCTAGGGGTTTTTAGTTTCCACCAACGTTCAATGGGTGACTTTGCGATCCACGCCTTTACCGGACACGCTTCGGGATACAGCGCTATCGTACCCGACCACGAAACCGGATATAGCCAGCAAGGCGCACCCATGCCTCTCACCGATACCCAATGCCCACACCGCGAAATCCAGGGAAAGTCCTATGAACTCACGGATGGAAACGGCCTTTACCTAGAGGTGAAGCCTAATGGCGTGAAAGCATGGCGGTTTCGGTTCGAGCTGGGCGGCGGCACAGCACGGAAGGAGAGCGTTTTCGCTATTGGGGAGTACGTGGTCGCCCCAGGTACCTTTGATAGGACTGGAAATGAATCGCGTCCCGAATGAAAACCAGCGCCGCCAACAAATCGACAAAAGGCCCCTCGAATGTCCGCCCATGCGGGTGGGGCCTCTCCGACTTCATGGTGCGCCTGGTGGAGTCCTGCCTCTGCCCGGACCTCAGCATCGATCGGGAGTCCAATATCGAGGAAGTGAAGAGGCCTGCCTGGCGATCAAGATCTTGCTGGGGGCTGGCCCTGACTTTTGGCGGCATCTTTACATGTTAGAGCGGTGCTGCGCCCCATCCACGGGAATGCAGGCACCGGTGACCCAACTGGCTGCGTCCGAGGCCAGAAACACGGCCACATTCGCCACCTCTTCCGGCTCGCCAAAACGGCCCCAGGGTATCCGCTGCAGGGTGCTGTGATAACGGGGTGAATTGGCCTTCTCCGCCTTGTCCCATACCCCACCAGGGAACTTGATGGAGCCCGGCGCGATGCTGTTGACCCGGATGCCATCGGGGCCATGATCCACCGCCAGCGACTTGGCATAACTGATTAGGGCCGCCTTGGTAGCCGCATAGGGCTGGGTGGTGCCCACTTCGATGCCTGAAATAGATGACAGAATAATAATATTGCCGTGGCCGGCATCCTTCATCCAGGGCAGCACCTTGTCCACGGCCCGTACGGTGGCCATCAGGTCCAGGGTGACATTGGCGTCCCAGGCTTTCAGATCGTTGCCCGCCCCCAGCGCGGAGACATTGCAGACCAGAATATCTACGCTACCCAGTTCTTGACGGGCGTTGTCCAGGAAGCCGTCGAGACTATCCTTGTCGCCCACATCACAGGCCTCGCGATAGCCTTTCACACCCAGTCCTTGGATCTCCCCGAAGGTCGTGTTCAGTGGCCCCTCACTTCGGGCGCAAATGGCCACGTTGGCGCCCTCGGCCGCCAGCGCCAGGGCGATAGAACGACCGATACCCCTGCTGCCGCCTGTGACTACCGCGTTCTTGCCTTGCAAACCCAGTTGCATGGGAGATCCTCCAAATCAAAAATAAGAGCCTGTTGGCGTTTCCGCGCGGACCGCGTTGCTGCGCCAAATGGCGCCAGGCAACGCGCGGGATGCAGGGAAGGGGGTTCCCTTGTCAAATCCCGCAACGCCGTATGGGCCATTTGCCGCGCAACCCGCAGGGCCGGGCCGGTTTTTGCACGGTGACGGCGTTATTCGTCGTTCATTTGAAACAATCACAAAAACGCCAGGAGCGGTTTTTGCGGGTCAGCCCCGAAGGGGTGAAGTACAAGGATATAAATAAACTACTCTCCTCATGCCTTGCCCCGCACAAAAAACGGGCTCCAGCGCGGCCGTGCAGGAAACGCCAACAGACCCCTAATGTCTTGCACCGCCCGAGTGAGTTCAAAGCCAGTTCAACCTTGGTTTTTCCATAGTCCACAAGCGATAGTAAGCGCAATTGTCACTACTCACCTGCCGATTGCAGGAATACATAACAGGTAGCTGAATGTCTGAACAGCAGGCCAACAACCTTAACGTCCTGTCGCAGGATGTCCTCACCACGCCCGATGCGCTCAAGCAGGATATCCCGCTGTCCGAAGCCCCCGAGAAAATGGTGATCAAAGGCCGCCATGCTATACAACAAATTCTTAATTAACCCAGGGAAATCCCCCGGCTCTGCCGGGGAGGCAGTAGAAGTTTGACCTTTCCGGGAGTCGCCCACGCGTGACACTCCCCTCCGTGAGCCGCCAAGCACACTGAAGGGAGTAATCACGATGGACGACTTCGAGAGTCCAAGTCACAGCCGCTGGGAGTGTAAATATCATGTGGTGTTCATACCGAAGTGCCGCAGGAAGACGCTGTACGTGCAACTGAGGAGCCACCTTGGCGAGGTGTTCCGGCGCCTCGCGCAGCAGAAGGAGAGCCGCGTTGCAGAAGGGCGTATCTAATGCCTGACCATGTGCATATGCTGCTGTCAATACCGCCGAAATACGCGGTGTCACAGGTAGTGGGCTTCATGAAAGGCAAGAGTGCCATTCACTTGGCGCGGGTCTACGGAGAGCGGAAGCAAAACTTCGTCGGCCAGCACTTCTGGGCCAGAGGCTACTTCGTATCGACGGTCGCTCGAGACGAGCAAGTGATTCGAGAGTACATCCGGAACCAGGAGCAAGAAGATGCACGACTGGATCAGCTTCGCCTCTGGTCATAGGCGCTTGCCACCTCATGGTGGCGCATTGGTCGGGGCGCGTTAGCGCCACCGTTAAGCCGCTTAGAGCGGCTCACACTATGAAAGCCCCCGGCTTTGCCGGGGGATCGTTGCTGGGGAAGATCCGTGGCTGCTGGTGGTCATTGGTCCTCGCTCGATCCACGACATCGCCACTGCGCGCGCAACGCCTGCGGCGCTTGGCCGCCGAGGTCAAGGGCGGTCTTTATCGTCATGCGTTTATATTTCGAGGAACCGCGCACCACCGTCGGCTGGAAGGGCACACGGTCACCCTGGGGATAGTCGGCCGCTCTGTACATGGCGTTGTTGCCGTTCATGGTCTTGGTATAGATGGCATGGACCGACAGCGCCTGAGTCCGAGAATGGAAGAGACCGATACTGACCTGGTCGACATCATTGTCGCTGCCGTTCTCGGTTTCGTTGGCATGCATCCACAGCAACCCCGCCGTGGTGCGCGGCGCGACACGGTAGGTCGCGAAGGCGTCGAAGCCGGCATCATCGCCGGGGTCGGCCTCTCCATCGCCCTGTATCTCTAGCGCGCCAGCCGGCCGCATAACGCCGTGGTCGTCTCCCGAAGATATTCGAGTGTCCTTTGGCTTATCGAGCGACGCCAGCGCCTACGGGCATACCGGTCCTGACGCAATAACGAGGCGGATGGATGGGCTGCAGTCTCTTGCATACCTATCGGAGGGGCGGAGGACGCCGCACGGAGGCTTATTATCCTCCGTGCCGCGCCTCAGAAGCGGGATCCATCGCGATGAGTGAGCCACTCAGTCGCGCGGCGAACTCTCGGCCAGCGTGAGCCTGTCCTCGGGCCGAGGCAACCGCCCCGACACCAGCTCCGCCGCCGCCATATGGTCCCCAAGCAGACGCGTCACCCTGACCTGGCCCACCACGGGGCCCGGATCCCAGCCGACCACCTGACCGTTGGGCGAAGAGATGGTTTGCCCACCCTCGTGAATATCCAGCCTGGCCCCGACATCGAGACCCGAACTGCGACCGGCACTGAGATAGACCATGTTCTGCTCGTCATCGACCGTAAAAGCATGCGTGAACCAGGGCGCTACAGCGGCGAGATGATCGGCCGTCGCCGTCAGCACCCGATTGCGCCATGCCACCAGGTAGGGACTCTGCTGCAGGAGATGGCCTTGCTGAACGCGCAGGCTCGTTCTTTGCCCCTGGTAGCCGATACCAAAGTCGGTGTCGATCAGACGAGTCGTCAAACCGACTATGTTGCTATCGGCAGCCAGACTCTCCGGCTCGACAATGAGCAGCCCGCGAATGCCCGGATGTATCGCCAGCACCCGGCCGCAGGACTGCGGCTGACTGATAGAACAATCGGAGCGGGCGATCTCTTCATTCAATACGTCGGGATTTACCATGACCAGACCATAATGATTGGCATTATCGCTCAGGGCCTTGACCAATTCGGTGGCAATGGCCGAGTTCCCGGGGTTATCGGCCTGGTCAACGAAAATACCCACCTTGTAGCGCAGTTTCTCGGGCACCTCTGCTGCCTGTGCTGCCTGCGCCGACCTGGCCTGATTGGCCCAGCGCTCCCAGAACGGCTGTTCCCAATTTGAGCTTTCATAGTCCAGGGCGCTCGCTGAATCAGCCAGAGGACGCTCCTCCTGTTGTGCCGGCTGACTCCAGCTACCGGCACATCCCGTCAGCGTCATCGCGCCCAGCACGCCCAGCACGCCAGCGAACCATCCCTTCATGAATCTATTCATGCCAATTTCTCCCAGAGTCGGTAACAAGGCCGACCCAAAAGTGTTGTTAGAAGCTGGCGCCGATATTGGGACTGCCGGCGATGACATCATCATCCTCAAAGAGGCCACCGCTGGGGGTAGCCCCGACCACCGAATTGCCGCTCAGGCGACCCGCATCGTTCTTCTCCAGCATGCCCAAGGTGACCCAGGTACGCAGGGTCTTGTTGATCTGGTAGCGAGCCTGTAAATCGTAGACCATGCTTGTGTCACTGCCTGCATTGGGGCTGTCGATATTCAACGAGCCGACGGCACCGAACAACTGAAGCTTGGGGGTCACCTCATAGCCTAGTCTGGCAATGAACAGGTTTTCATCGAAGTCATCGCGCCCGAGGCTGTTGCCCATGGTATACAAACTGGTGGGCTCGTTGGTCGACTCAGGGCTCGAGTTGATCATGCTTGAATAGGTATCGAAGCCGGACGAGATCAGACCGCCCTTCTGGCTGCCCACATATTGCAGGTTCACCTGGAGCGGCCCGAAGGCTTTGCCTATGCGCACATATTCCGACCAAGCATCATCCTTGAAATAGTTGCCCTCCTCGGCCCCCTCGACCTTGCCATTGGCGACCCAGTTAGCGCCGACCTCGAGATCGAACAGCCCGGCGACGGGGCCTTTGGCGTACGGCGAGAGTATATCCACGTCCTGAAGTGCATAGGCAGTACGAAAGCCGCCTGGTTCGTCTTGGTCCAGCACGATGCTGCCCGAATGGTTATCGAACCAGTGCACATACAGCAGACCTGCCTCCCAATTACCCGGCCGGACGACCCCCCCAGCGCCACCATATCGCCATTGTCTTCGTTGAGAAAGCTATCCGTATCGGCACGCCGGTCGTAGAGTGCCAGCGCGCTGACCGGCCCGAAGGTGTGCAGCGCCAGGATACGATCACGTCGGTCGTCACAGACGAGGAAACAGTTGTTCCAGCTGGCTTCCTGGCGGCCCACTCTGAACAGAGTTCCGCCTATGGGGAACTGGAGAAACCCCACGTCCAGGCGGACGTTATCGCCCGAGTTGGAGCTGTCGAAAGCTCGGTTGTCCGCTGTTCCCCGGCTGTCACCGGTCCAGCGATCACCGGCCAGGCGCAAGCGGGTATGCAACTCGACCCCCGTCTCTTCATCACGGAAGTTGGTGGTCACGCGCAGGTACTGCACAACTCCGTTGTCGTTATCATCGCTGTAGCCCCCCGTTTCGAAGGAATCCGACTGGACAGCAAATGCCGTGGCCCGGTAATCCACACTAAAATCCATTTCCAGGGCGTTAGCCGAGGTTGCAAAACCTCCCGTGGCCATGGCTGCCGTCGCTATAGCGATGGCCATGACGTTCCGCGGAGGATGGCCAGCATGACTCGAGCCCTTGCGCGGCATCTGGTTCTGGGTAGCACGGTTGATCTGAGAAACATGATGCATGGTTCTATCCCTCTTTTTTGTTTTTGTTTTGTTGCTGACGCACTTGTTATTCATCTCATTTTTCACGGCTGACCGAGGCCCATGCGAGTCAAACATCGCAGGGTTGCCCTCACATCACCTCGTTCAAAAAGATGAATGCTATTTCCTTCCACAATGGAAAATAGAATTTCAAGTTAACGAAAAGTAAAGTACTGCTTGGTGAGGCGTCAAGCAATAACCCCGCCGTCAAGTCCAAAGATATAGCCGGATCCGCAGCGCCGGGAGTCGCTTGTCGGACCACTGCTGGCCCAGGTCTGGCGCCGGTCCGCGAATACCACGGCTTCGTCATTGGGATATTCCCGTTGAGCTTTATAGAGAAACTGGGTCAAGTACATGGGCGATCTCTCTTGCTGTTGTTGTGAAGATTTTGAACTGAATCAGGCCGACTTCCACTTATCGGGCCCCAGATAACCGAACAGGAAACCGGCGGCTTTGCGCATCTGGATTTCCTCGGAGCCCTCGGTGATCCGGTACCGGCGGTGATGACGATAAATATGTTCGAAGGGCTTGTGGCGGGAGTAGCCAATACCACCGTGCACCTGCATGGCCCGGTCTGCCGCCTCGCAACACAGCCGGTTCGCCCAGTAATTGCACATGGCCACCTTGTCAGACAGCTGGTTAGCCACCTCGGGCTTGGACATCTGATCCATCTGCCAGGCGGTCTTGCGGATCAGTAAACGGAGCATTTCCACTTGGGTGGCCAGCTCCACCAAGGGGAACTGGATGCCCTGATTGCGGGCCAGCTCCTGACCGAAGGGCTTACGCTGACGAGCGTATTTCACGCTTTCCTGGATACAGTAGTGGGCGGCTCCGAGACTGGACGATGCCTGACGGATGCGGTTTTCATGAACGAAGTGCTGGGCGATGGCCAGGCCACCGTCCATGGGACCAAACACGGCGCTGTCCGGCACCCAGGCATTAGTGAAGCTGACCCGGGGGTGATCCGTGGGCATGTTGAAAGTCCACAGATATTCCTCGACCTTTACCCCAGGTGTCTCGGACGGGACGATCAGGGCAGTAATGCCCTTCGCATCCCCATCGTTGCCGCTGGTTCGTACGAACGTCACGCAGTGGCTGGCGGTGTGCATGCCCGTGGTCCACATCTTCTCACCGTTGATCAGCCAGCCGTTGACACCATCCCGCTGCTCCGGCACCGCGCGGGTCTCCATATGGGTGGCGTCGGATCCGTGATCCGGCTCGGTCAGGCCGAAGGCCAGCTGGAACTCTTCATTGAGCATCCGATCGACGAACTCCTCGTACTGATCCCGGGTACCAAAGTCCCGGAACAGCAAGACAAAAGGATTATTGGCCACAATGGAGTGCTCGTTCTGCAAATCATTGTGCAGGCCTAGCCCCCGGGCGGCCAGGTGTTCCCGAATGACGGTCATTGCAAGGTTGGAGCCATCTTTGCCGCCAAACTCCGACGGCAGGGAAAAACGCAGATGACCGGCCCGATCGGCAATTCCCCGCACCTCTTTCAGCAGCGCTTCCCACTCCTTCCGGGGCAGACCGTCGTTCTCGAAGTCGGTCCGGGCCCATTCCCGGCGGTGGTCGAAGAACCGGATGTTATCGTCCCGCTGCTCCAGGGGCCGGATCTCCCTCTCGATAAAAGCGTCCAGCTCGGCCAGATAGCCGGTCAGTTCCTGTGGCAGGTTGAAATCCATGGTCTATCTCCAGGTGTCGGATCAGAAGCGGTTTATCAACGGGCGTGTCCGGAGCGGGACCGGTCACTGAACGCAGCCCATTCCTCCCTCGCCCGTACGTATCCGGAATACGTCGGTTGATCCACTGCCATCTTGGCCAGGGTGGTCAGCCACAGGTAGTCCCGTAACCGGGGATCGTCCGGCGTAAGGGCACCGGTAGAAATGAGACGGCACAGTTCGGTGGTCAGACCGGCCAGGGTGCCTTTCTTGCCGGTAAGCTGATGCAGCAGTTCCCGCTCCTCCTGGGCGCCGTCCCGTGCCGAGGCTTCCAGGTGCCGCCGTACCATGCCCAGGACGTTGGCGGAAACACGGGCACGAAAGGCCCCGGCCGGAGGTAGCTGAGGCATGACTTCGTCCTTCAGAAAGGCTTCCACCGACTCGAGCAACGCCTGGTTATCCGGCAGGTTCTGCATGATCGTGTCTCCGTTATTACGCCATGAGGGGAACCAGTTCTCGCAGCAGGTCCACTTCCGTTTCCGAGGCCCGGCGACCGATGGCGCCCCGTTCAGGCGAGGTGTCGTGTCCAGCCACAAAGGAGGCCGCCATGTTCTGGCATATGGTGCCCCAACGCAGGGTGCCGAAAATCTCCCAGAAGCGGACCCGGTCCGGGTCCGGGCGGTAGCCACTGGCGGCCTCATAGCCATCAAACAGCCGTTCCCGGCTGCCAACGCCGCCCACCGGTTTGTCAATCCTGCCGTACCGCCACGAGTTCACGCACAGCCACCCCAGGTCGGCCATAGGGTCGCCGACCGAGGCAAGTTCCCAGTCCAGCACCGAGACCAGGCCCCTGTCATCCACCATCAGGTTGCCATGGCGGAAATCGCCATGGACCAGTGACAGGGACGTCGGCGCATCCGGCAGGTTATCCCGCAGCCAACGGAAGGCCAGTTCGAACATCGGCCGCGCTTCGCCATAACGCTGATACTCCTGATACAACTGCTCCAGGGCCTGGGCCGGAGTTGCCTGTGTGAGAAAATCCAGGTCTGCCACATCAAGCTGGTGAATGCGGGCGAGCACCGCGCCGCACTGTCCGGCCATCACATCCCGGGCATGGGCGTAGTGATCGTCTTTGAGAATCTTCGGTGGCAGGGTTTCTCCCTCCACCCGGGCCATCAGGTAGCCGGTGCCCAAACCGTCGTCGGGTTGCAGAATGTCGTGCACTTGTGGCACCGGCACGCCCCCTTCAGCGGCCCGGATCACCAGCCGCGCTTCATCATCCAGTTGCATGGCGTCATTGGCGGACGGATTCCAGGTGCTGGCCTGACGCAGGATAAGCGGAAGCGTTCTGCCATCCGCAACCGCATCCAGTGACCACATCTGCTGGTTGGCTCCACCGGTGAGGCGCTTGAGCCCAACCACGGCAGCGCCGGGCAGGATGCGCTGCACTACCTCTGTGAGCTTCGTCTGCATATCCGCCTCTGGAAAAGAGCCATTGTTCTGTCTGATCGAATCGTCCATAGCGCTGTCTTGTTCTGATGAGTGGTTCAGTCGGTGAGGCGACGACGCATCGGTTTATTTTGCGCGGCTCTTGAAACGAGCGATGGCCTCCCGAGACTCATCACTGTTCAGGCACTGCTTCTGGACAACGGCCTCCGCTTCGAAAATCTGGGCGTAGCTGGCGGTGGCGGCCTGCCGTAACAGGCGCTTGGCCTCAGCGGTGGCCAGTGCCGACCGGTCGCATAAGGTGGCGGCGATATCGGCGGCGGTGGTTTCCAGCTGGCCCTGGGGTACTACAGTACGGGCCAGCCCGAGCTCAAGACATTCACCAGCGCTGAGACTGCCGCCCTCGGTGATCAGGGCAAAAGCGCGGTGATAGCCCAGGGTCTGGAACAGCAGCCAGGTGGCGCCGCCATCGGGCACCAGGCCGATGTGACTGAAGGCCATGTAGATGCGCGCCTCCTCCGCCATGACGACCTGGTCGCAGCTCATCAGCACCGAAGCTCCGACGCCGGCCGCCACCCCTGGTGCCAGTCCGATCACCGGCTTGGGCATGGTCTGAATAGCGTCCAGAATGGGCTTGTAGGACTCCAGCAACTGCTGGGTGACATCGGACTTGTCCGGTGAGTTGTCCTCCATCAGGTCTGCGCCGGCGCTGAAAGCACGACCATTGGCGGCCAGCAGCACCACTTTGATGGCAGCGTCCCCGGCGGCCTGGCTCAGCGCCGCGGTCAGATCACGCCGCAGGTCGTTGTTGAAGGCGTTGAGGGAATCCGGGCGGTTCATGCGGATCCAGGCCACGGCACCCTGGATTTGGTACTGAACGGCGGTGTATTCGGTCATTTGGCATGCTCCTTGTTTTTTCCCATCCTCGGCCTGAAGCGCTGCGGGGGCATCGTCTGAACCGACGAATCCGGGCATACCGGTATTTTCGTCGCAACGGACGATGCCCCGCAGGCTTCACTGGGTCAGGATGTCAAGATCAGAATAACCACAAGAGGACTGGCATGATGAATAACTCCCCGACACGTAACGTGCAGCAACTGTTCGACCTGAAAGACCGCACGGCTCTGGTCACCGGCGGCTCCCGCGGACTTGGCCTGCAAATGGCCCATGCCCTGGGTGAAGCCGGCGCGCGTCTGGTGATCAGCTCCCGCACGGAAGCCGATCTCAACAAAGCCGCGGAAGAGCTCCGCGCTGCCGGCCACGACGTCACCCCTATCGCTGCCAACCTGGCCAGTGAGGATGACGTCACTGCCCTGGCCGACAAAGCCATCGCCACCCTGGGCCATGTGGATATCCTGGTAAACAATGCCGGCGCCACCTGGGGTGCGCCTGCGGAAGACTACCCCATGGACGGCTGGGACAAGGTCATGACCCTCAACGTGCGCAACCTGTTCCTGCTGACCCGGGAAGTGGCGAAGAAAAGCATGATCCCCCGCCAGCATGGCCGGGTGATCAACATCGCCTCCAACGCTGCCATCGGCGGCAACCGGGATTTGATGACCGCCATCGGCTACAACACCAGCAAAGGCGCCGTGGTCACCTTTACCCGGGCACTGGCCGCGGAATGGGGCGTTCATGGCATTACCGTGAACGCCATCGGCCCCGGCTACTTCCCCAGCAAGATGTCAAAGGGTCTGCGGGACAAGCATGGCGAAGAAGGCCTGGTGCGCAATGTTCCCCTGCGCCAGACCGGTGACGACGAGGCTCTCAAGGGCGCCACCGTCATGTTCGCCTCCGACGCCAGCAAACACACCACCGGCCAGGTTCTCTACATCGATGGCGGCTGCTCCGCCATGATCTGTGGGTAAGGAGATTCCATGATCCAGTTTGAAACCATTAATCTCGACGTCGAGGACGGTATTGCCACCATCACCCTCAACCGGCCGGAGCGGATGAACGCTTTCACCCTGACGATGATGGAAGAGCTGATCGCCGCCTTCGATCACACCGATACTGATGACAATGTGCGGGCGGTTATCGTTACCGGAGCCGGCAAGGCTTTCTGTGCCGGCGCGGACCTGTCCAGCGGCAGCGACACCTTTGATTACGAAGCGCACCAATCAGAGCCCAGCGACAGAATGCCCGACGGGGTCAACCGGGATAGCGGCGGCATGGTGTCGCTGCGCATCTTCCGCAGCCTGAAGCCAGTGATCGGCGCCATCAACGGCGCGGCGGTTGGAGTGGGGGCGACGATGTCCCTGGCCATGGACATCCGCCTGGCCTCGGAGAAGGCCCGCTACGGCTTCGTCTTCGCCCGCCGGGGCATCGTGCCGGAAGCTGCGTCCTCCTGGTTTATCTCCCGGGCTGTCGGGCTTTCCACCGCATTGAACTGGTGCATGAGTGGGCGACTGATCAACGCCGATGAGCTGGAAAAACGCGGCCTGGTGGAATCGGTTCATGCCCCGGAAGACCTCTACCCTGCTGCCAGAGCCATCGCTCGGGAAATCGCCGACAACACCGCCCCGGTGTCCGTCGCCATGACCCGCCAGATGCTCTGGCGCATGGCCGGCGCCAGCCATCCCATGGAAGCCCACCAGCTGGAAAGCCGGGCGATTCAGGCCCGGGGTGCCTCGGCGGACGCGAAGGAAGGCGTCACGTCGTTTCTGGAAAAACGCCCGGCCAGTTATCCCAACCGGGTGTCCGAGGATATGCCCGACTTCTTCGACTGGCAGGGGGAGCCCGAATTCCGCTAGGGCCCGTCATTGAAAGCCGGTATCCGGTCGGGCATCAGCCCTGGGGTACCGGCTCAGGATCCGGCCCCGAGGGCGGCTGTGATCCGCGGCTGCGCCGCAACGCCCAGATCCGAAGCTGCCCTACCACCCCTGCGGGAAAGAAGTACACGCTCAGCACGAACAGCACGCCGAACCAGAGCAACCAGTGGTTCGGCCCCAGCAGGTTCTCCACTACCGGAATGCCGGCGGTGTATTGCCCTGCCCACTTGAGCAGGTCCTGCAGGTAGTTCTGCGCCAGGATGAACAGGGCGCTACCAACGATGGCACCGTAGATGGTGCCCATGCCGCCAATCACGCACATCAGGAGGATAAATACCATCAGCTCGAAGTTGAGGGTATTCTCCGGATTGACGTACCGGTTGATCAGCGCGAAGCCAGCCCCCGCCAGGGTGGCCACCAGGGCCGCCAGGATCACCACCGCAGTCCTGTAGACGACGGTGCGGTAGCCCAGGGCCTCGGCCCGGAACTCGTTTTCCCGGATGGCCTGCAGCACCCGTCCAAACGGTGAGTTCACCAGCCGGAGCAGAAACAGGAATGTCCCGGCGGCCATCGCCACCAGCACGTAATACATGACGTTACGGCCGCTGAACCGCAGCTCGAACCGGGACTCCTGCCACACCTGGCCCAGATTCCAGGGCTGGGTCAGTAGACCCTTGAGCAGGGTTGGCACATCGATACCCGGCAGAGGCTCCTCGAATGGGCGGAAGGCCGGCCCCAGCTCTCTGGGCACCCGTACCCGCATGCCATCCTCGCCCCCGGTGACGTTGTAGAGCTGGGTAACCAGGCTCAGGAACGCGAAGGCCACCGCCAGGGTCACCAGGGCGAAAAAGATGGTTTTCACCCGCAGCGACAGCAGACCCAGCAGCAGCGACAGCACGAAACTGACCGCCAGGGCGGCCACCAGGCCCACCAGCACGGGGCCAAAACTGTTGCCCATGCCGTCGGTGGCCATGGCAATGCCATAGGCGCCGATCCCGAAGAACATGGTGTGGGCAAAGGAAACTATGTGGGTGTAGCCCAGCATCAGGTCATAGGCCGCCACCACCATGATGAAGATGCAGATCATCCCCAGGGTGGTGAAGGCACGGATGCCATCGAACAGGAAGGGGCCCAGCACGAGGCAGGTGACGATGACCAGCAGGAGCGCGGTCAGGGTCCTGCTGCGGGGGTAATCGCCGGACAATACTCGGTTCAACATGGTCAGCACTCCTTATACCTTGATGACCGGAATCAGCCCCTGGGGCCGCCACATAAGAACCCCCACCATTAACCCGACGGTCGCCACCGCTGCCAGCCGGGGTTCCACGAAACCGATATAGAGGTTGATCAGCCCTACCAGCAGGGCCCCGTAGAAACAGCCGCGAATGGAGCCAAGCCCACCGAGGATGATCACCACGATGACTGAAATCATCATCTCGTCGCCCATATGGGGCGTCAGCAGCTCCTTGTACATGCCCCACATGACACCCCCGAGGCCCGCCAGCGCCGACCCGGCTATGAATACGCCGAGGAACAGCAGGCTGATCCGGTAACCCTGGATTTCCACCATTTCCCGGCTTTCCACGCCGGCACGGATGAGGATGCCGATTCGGGTCCGATCGATCACCCAGAGCATGGCGGCGTATATCGCCAGCCCCAGTACCACCGCAAGCAGGCGATACTTCTCCAGCACGATGCCACCGATCAGCGGCAGCATCTCGGGCACCATCACGGCTCCGCTCAAGGCTTCAGGACGGGGAACCGGAATCTCGTTGGGTCCCCAAATCACCTCAATCAGCTGCATCAGGATGATGGAACCGCCGACGGTGACCAGGATCTGCTTGAGGTGATCGCCGTAGACGGGTTTGATCACCAGTTTCTCGAACACCATCCCCACAACGCCGGCAACGACCGCGGCAAAGAGTAACGCCGGGATTATCGCCACCAGGTTACTGAGCAACGACGATGATGCGGCGAACCCGTTCAGCCAGAAGGCCAGAACGGTGCCGCCGGCAAAGGCACCCAGGGAGATAAAAGCGCCGTGGGCCAGGTTGAGAACGCTCATCAGACCGAAGGTCAGGGTCATGCCCGACGCCATCAGGAACAGCATGGTACCCATGGCCACTCCGCTGATGGTAAGCACCAGCCAGGTACCAAAATCAATCACCGCAAAGGAGACCAGTAACATGGCCCCCAACAGGAACAGGTGTGCGCGGTTGTCCCGCATATCCGCCAGCCACTGCAGCGGGCTACGGCGCTGTCTCACGGATTCTCTGCCGGCCTGCGACACTGGCATCGCTGTGGTCTCCTTAATCATTGGTGTGCTCCCAGGCCCAGGCCAAGCAGCTCCTGCTGCAGCGCCTCATTACCGGCGAGTTCGGCCATGGAGCCGGAATGCACGATCCGGCCATCGTTCATCACCGCGACCGACTGGCCGAGCCGGCGGCAAAAATTGAAGTTCTGCTCCACCAGCAGAATGCTCACCTGCTGCACCTTGAGCTGTTCGAAGGCGTCGGCCAGATCATTGATGATGGCTGGCGCCAGGCCCTTGGTGGGCTCATCCACCAGCAGCAGGTCCCGTGGCTCGATCACCGCCCGGGCAATGGCCAGCATCTGCTTCTGCCCCCCCCGACAGAGTGCCGGCGGGTTTGTCCCAGAAATTCTTCAAAGGCGGGAAAAGATCGAAAATCCACTGCAGCCGGGCCTCATCCATTGGTCCGCTGACCGCTGCCAGGACCAGATTCTCCCGGACTGTCAGCAGGCCAAAAATGCCCATGTTTTCCGGTACGAAGGCGATGCCGGCACGGGCAATACGGGGCGTGGGCCAGCGGCTGATGTCCTGCCCCTGGTAGGTGACGGTGCCGGCGGTCAGGGTGGTCAGGCCCATGACGGTCCGCAAGGTGGTGCTCTTGCCGGCACCGTTACGGCCCAGCAGGACGGTAAGCTCCCCTTTCGGTACCACCAGATCCACGCCGTGAAGGATGTGGTACTGGTCAATATCGGCCTTGACGCCGGCCAGGCTCAGGATGGGGTCAGCCATGGTCCACCTCCGCTTCGGCTTCCGGCGAGACCCCCAGGTAGGCTTCCTGGACCACTGGCGAGGCAATCACCTCCGCGGGTTCGCCATCGGCCACCAGTTCGCCGTTGTGCAACACCACAATCCGGTCGGAGAGGGAGCGCACCACGTCCATCTTGTGCTCCACCAGCAGTACCACCTTGTCCTGCTGTTTCTTGATATCGGCAATCAGGTCCAGAATCACGGGCACCTCATCCACACTCATGCCGGCGGTGGGCTCGTCGAACATGAACACCTCCGGTTGCAGCGCCAGCATCAGCGCCACCTCCAGCTTGCGCTGGTCGCCATGGGGCAGACTGCTCACCAGATAGCCAGCGCGGCTGGCGAGGTTGACCTGGGTCAGATAATCCATGGCCTGGTCCGTCAGGTCACGGCGCCGGCTGGCCATCTGCCAGAACACGTGCCCTATGTGGTGGCTGGAGGCCACCGCTAGACGCACGTTCTCCAGGGCGGTCAGGCCGGGAAACAGATTGGTAAGCTGGAAAGCCCGCCCCAGCCCGCGGTCAGCCCGTCGCGCCGCTGTTAGACCGGTAATGTCCTCGCCGTTAAGGAGGACCTGGCCGGCGGTGGCTTTCAACTGACCGGAAATCAGATTGAACCAGGTGGTCTTGCCGGCTCCGTTGGGGCCCACGATGGAGGTCAGGGTGCCCTTGTGAAACTGGCAGGAGACCCGGTTGACCGCCACGTGACCACCGAAGTTGATGGTCAGGTCACGGGTTTCCAGAACCGCTTGCTCGGATGTCATGAACAACTCCGGCTGTTTTGAGGGGTTGCTTGGCCGTGAAGGCCGGTGGAAGGAAGGGCCCGCGCCAACGGGCGCAGGCCCCGGGGCGACCGGTCAGTTGCGGACCGGAATATCCATCTCGCTACGGTCAATGACCCGGATCAGCTTGGGTACGCCGACTTCCACGGTACGGCCAGCGAACCAGTCGTCACGCTCTTCAACCTCAATTTCGAAGTGATACATGTCCTGCATCGCCTGATGATCCTCGGCACGGATTTCCATCTCACCCTTGGGGGTGTCGAAGGTCAGGCCCTCCAAGGCTTTGATCAGGTCTTCGGTGTCAGTGGAACCGCCGGCCTTGCGGATCGCCGCGGTAATGGCCACGGCCTGGGCGAAACCCTGAGCGGTGAAGAAGTCCGGCGCAGCGTTATACCGTTCGAAGTGCTGTTCCACAAACCAGTCATTGACCTCGTTGTCCGGTGACTCGAAGTAGTAGAAGCCGGCACCCTGCATCCCCGGGAAATCGGAGTAGCCCACCAGGGCAGCCAGAATGTTGCCGCCGGTGGCCAGTTTGATCCCGAAACGCCCCGGGTTCAGGTCCTGGATCCGCCCCAGCGGGTTGGAGGAACCGGCCCAGATGGCGAAGATGAACTTGCCATTTTCACAGTCGTCCCGGTCCTTCAGGGAATTGAATAGCCGTTGCGCGGCGGCAGTGAAGTCGGTGGCATCGGTCGGCAGGTATTCCTCATGGACGACCTTGCCACCCTCGGCCTCCATGGCCTCCTTATAGGCGGAGACACCGTCCCGACCAAAGGCGTAGTCCTGGGCGATGGTCGAAACACAAACCCCCGGCTTGCCCAGGGCCACTGCATTGGAGACCGCATCCTGGGAAGAATTACGGCCAACCCGGAACACGTAGCGGTTCCACTCCGCGCCGGTGATCGCATCCGCTACCCCTTCCGGCATGATGATGCGTTCGTAATCCTGGGCCAGGGGAAGGGTGGCAAGGGCAACCCCGGAAGACACCAGCCCCACCACAATATGGGCGTCATCCTCTCCATAGGCCTCTTCCACCAGCGCACGGGCCCGTGCGGGGTCCAACTGGGTGTCCTTGCGGGCGACCTGGATCGGACGGCCTTCGATTTCCATCGTGCCGTCGGTGGCGTACTCGAAGCCCATGTTCAGACCAATGTCCAGCTGCTCGGCATAGGGCGCCAGCGGCCCGGTAAAGCCGGTGATATGGGCGATGCGGATAGAGTCTTCCGCCTGGGCGGAAAAGGCACCAACGGACATGGCGGCGGCAAGCATTAAGCGCTTCATACAACGATCCCCTTTTATTGTTGTCGGGCTGTTTTGCTGTTTTTGTTGCCTGCCATAAAATATGACGACTGATTCAGGCTTTATCAAGAAACAATTTGCCCTTTTTGACTATCAAATAACCGAAAATCAATAGGGTTTCTTTACGTTGTCTCCGTACCCCGCTTCCCCTGGCCATCCTGGCTGTTCGATACACCGGTCCGACCTTTCCAGTTTACTTGACGGTAGATTCATATTTCGAAATGATAGGAGCCTGCCAGTGTCAGAACCCGTCTTCAAGGGCAGCGGGAAGCGCTCCGCCCCGAGACCGACAAGAAAGGACAAGGCTGATGACCACAATCACACAGGCCCCGCAGTCTCCGGGCGCTCCGAAAACGGCACGAGGGGCCCGCACCCGGGCCAGAATCCTGAAAGCCGCCGAGGATACGTTCGGCAACCTTGGCTATCACCGGGCAGGCGTTACCGACATCACCCGCAAGGCCGGCGTCGCCCAGGGCACCTTCTACACCTATTTCAGTAGCAAGGAAGAGATTCTGCGGGAACTGGTGATGGACCTGGGCCATAAGCTGCGGGCTCACCTGGCTGCCGAGGTGCTCACCACCAGCGACCGGCTGGAGGCCGAGGAGCAGGGTCTGCGGGCGTTTCTGCAGTATCTGGCGGACCACCCTTCCCTGTACCGGGTACTGCAGGAAGCCCAGTTCGTGGATGAAACCATTTACCAGAAGTATTACGAAACCTTCGCCCGGGGCTACGCCGACATGCTGGACGCCGCCGCCCGCAAGGGCGAGATACGGGCCGGCAACAATCAGCACCGGGCCTGGGCGCTGATGGGACTTTCCCACTTCCTGGGCATGAAGTACGCCCTGTGGGACCAGCGCGCGAAGCAGGGTGACGATGCCTTCGACCCCATCGTGGACACCATCTCGGACCTGCTCCGTAACGGCCTGGCCCTGAACGGGAGGGATAAGGGATGAGGGCCAACCTACCACCATGTTATCTATCGGGCCGAGAACGGGATCGGGCGACTGACCCTCAATCGACCTGAACGGCATAATGCCCTGGTACCGGAGCTGCTCGAAGACCTGGGCCGCGCCCTCGACCAGTGTCGGCAGGACTTGCCGCCGTACTGGTTATCGACGCTGCCGGCACATCTTTTTTCACCGGTGGTGACGTGGCCGGTTTGTACGATACTCCGAGAGCAGACCGGCACACCTATGCCAGCACCGTGGCAGGCACCCTCAACAAGGTGATTGGTCAACTACTGGAATTGCCAGTCCCTACTATCACAGCAGTGCACGGCATGGTCACCGGCGGCTCCATCGGACTGGTGCTGGCCAGCGACATCGTGGTCGCCGGGCCCAAAGCCAGCTTCGCGCCCTGGGCCACAGCCGGGCAGAGTTCTTCGTGACGCTCTTCGGTTGCGCCAAGGCCGGCCCTGTCCTGGTACCCTTGAACTGGCGCCCGGCCCAGCCAGCGCTGGAGCAGTTGATGGAGGACTGCACCCTGAAGGCACTGATCTTTGGCGAGGAGTTCACCGACAGCGCCCGGAAGCTGAAGGCGTCCGGTCACACCCGGGCACTGATCGACCTCGACGGCAAGGCGGATGACTGCCGCCACTACGACACGGACCCGGCGAACACCAGACCGGCTCTCCGGCCACACCCCGACCGGGACCCGGACACCCCCTGGTACCTGCGGTACACCTCCGGAACCGCTGGCCGTCCCAAGGGGGGTGATCCAGACTTTCCGCATGATGATGAGCAACTACCTGAACATTGGCCTGGCGGTGGACCTGACGGGGCAGGATACGCTGCTCAACGTGCTGCCCCTGTTCCACACCGCCGGCCTCAACCTTTACTCGTCCGCCGTGTTCCTTGCCGGTGGCACTGTGCTGGCGGCCCGGACCTTCGAGCCCGACCAGGCCATGGACGTGCTGGAAAACCGCCCCACCATCTTCTTCGGGGTGCCGGCGGTGTACCAGGCCATCCTGGACCATCCGTCATTCAGCGGTGACCGGTTTGCGCAATGTCCGCTCCTGGGGCTGTGGCGGCGCACCCTTGGCGCTACCGGTGGCTCGCCGGTTTATCGAACAGGGTATCCGCGTGCGTACCGGCATGAGGATGACCGAAACCGGCCCCACCGTCTTCCTGCTGGACGAGGCCGACGTGCTGGACAAGCGGCGGGACAAGGCGCTGGTAAACCTGACAACCGCCTGTACCGGCCGTGATGGCCGCCTGATCTGTGACGGCGAAGCGCTGACCCTGTTCCAGCACTGACCCCGCCCGCACCGGAGCAACCCGATGACCCGCGTACATCCCAACCTGCGCGCCTGGCTTGACCAGCTCAACCCGATGATCGCCGAACAGAAGGCCCACGGCGTGGAAGCCACCCCCCAGATGGTCCGGGACAGCCTGGCTGGCCTGACGACCACCTTCGTAGCAGAGGCACCTGAGCTGCAGCGTTCTATGAGAGCCTTTAGAAAAATCTCAACCACCTCAAAAGCCTTTAACCGAACGAAGCGCCCAGCTCTCTCAAAAAAACACATCCGCTGGGACGCCAAAGCGATCCGAGAGAGCACGAATGTGCCTTATATTTAGCTGACGTTTGCCTGCCAACATCTCGGAAATAACTGACTGGGTACCGACCTCAGGCAAGTCGCCCTGGCTCAGGCCATGCTCCTGCATGAGGTAACGCAGTACCTCCACACCGCCCACTTTTGGGTAATGGCCGATGAAGCTCATCGTAAGCTTCGATCATGTCACCCAGCTGAGAAGCCAGGCTGGCCAGCGGATGATCTTCATCATCGCCCACCATGGTCAGCAGCTCATCCAACGCCTCAACCAGAGCATCATAGTCATCTTCGCTCGTCGGTTTGGTAAGCAACGGTGCAACGTAACGCCAGTGCTCACAAGCCTGCTTGATCAATGCGGACATGATTACTCCCTCCACTTGCCTTTGTCGTATTCAGCATGATCCAGCACATGCTGAATAAACACCTTCTGCGACCTGTACTGAACAATGGCAATCAGCCGCAGCTTGTTGCCACCGATGTCGAACACATGCTGAGGCCCTACCTTGTCAGCAGCCGGAAAGAGCCGCCTCTTCATCTCGGCAAAATCCCGAGGCGCACTCGCCTACACCAGACGATACCAAGCCCCAAGCGCTGTCGCCGAGCGGGGCCATTTGGCCTGAGCCTCCCAGATTCGCTTCTGTGTAATGATGTGCATAGCCCCTCTATCGCATCTTGCGATAGCTGCATGGTAACGCGCTCACCCGAGCATCGCAAGATGCGATATCTTAATCCATCGACATCAGCTACCAGAAACCCACTTTCTAGAAAGTGAACCAAATCCTTCAGGCATAAAAAAATCCAGTCACCGCTAAGCGACTGGATTTTCTAGGGTTTTTTGGTCGGGACGGAGTGATTCGAACACTCGACCCCTTGCACCCCATGCAAGTGCGCTACCAGGCTGCGCTACGCCCCGAAGATGCATTCAGCTCGGCTGAAAGCGGATCAAACTATACATTAAGCGACTGAATAGGTGAAGGTTTTTTATGCCGAGAGGCTAGTTCTTGAGCACTTGAAGCACGTCTTCAAGCTCAGTGACCATTTGACGGATCAGTCGCTTGTATTGCGTAGTGTCCTCACGAGCCTCGTCGCCGGACATCCGCTGCCGAGCGCCACCGATAGTGAAGCCCTGCTCGTACAGCAGCGACCTAATCTGTCGGATCATCAGCACATCCTGCCGCTGGTAGTAGCGGCGATTGCCGCGACGCTTCACCGGGTTCAGTTGCGGGAATTCCTGCTCCCAATAGCGCAGTACGTGCGGTTTCACCGCACATAGCTCACTCACTTCACCAATGGTGAAGTAGCGTTTGCCAGGTATCGTTGGCCAATCGTCGTTATGACTTGGTTCCAGCATACGCTTCGACTCTGGCTTTTAGTTTTTGGCCTGGCCGGAATGTCACGACACGACGCGCTGTGATTGGGATTTCTTCACCGGTTTTCGGGTTGCGTCCCGGGCGCTGTCGCTTGTCGCGCAAGCCGAAATTGCCGAAGCCGGACAACTTCACCTGCTCGTTATGCTCGAGCGCCTGGCGAATCTCCTCGAAAAACAGCTCGACCAGTTCCTTGGCCTCGCGCTTATTCAAGCCCAGCTCTTCATATAGACGTTCCGCCATTTCAGCTTTCGTCAGAGCCCCCATACACTATTTCCTTAACGTGGCGTTGAACCTTTCTTCCAGGGATGAGAGGATTTGCTGCATCGCACCACTCACCTCGTCATCGTTTAGAGTGCGCGAAGGGTGTTGCCAGGTCAAGCCGACTGCCACACTTTTGCTAAGAGGATCAATACCTTTACCCTGATAGACATCAAATAGCTTGAGGTCCGTCAGGTTCTCGCCCGCGGCCTCACGAATGCATAGCAACACATCGTCAGCCGGAACCTCACGCGTCACCAGAATCGCCAGGTCGCGACGCACTTCAGGGAAACGGGACAGCTCACTGAAACGCGGCAGTCGGCCTTCGCTGATTTCGGCGACCAACAGCTCGAACAGATAGACGGACTGATCGATACCCAGCCTGTTGGCCAGCTCCGGATGAAGGCTACCTATGTAGCCGACCAGGCGACCTTCCCGCTCGATTCGAGCCGTTTGTCCTGGATGCAGTGCCGGGTGCTCGGCGGCAACGAAACTATACGCAGCTGCGTCACCGGCATATCCGAGCAATGCCTCGACGTCGGCTTTCGCATCATAGAAGTCAGCCGAGGCTCTTTCGTTGCCCCAACCTTCCGGTAAACGACTACCAGTGATGACGCCCGCCAGCATCGGCTCCTGCTTCAGCTCAGCGAGCTGGCCGACGAAACGCAGACCGCTTTCAAACAGGCGTATGCGTGTCTGCTGACGATTGAGGTTGTACTGCAACGCCTTGATCAGTCCAGGCCAGAGCGTTGCACGCATGACAGCCATGTCCGACGAGATCGGATTGGCTAACTGCAGCGGCTCGACACCAGGGCTGAACAGCTCGAACAGCTTGGGATCGATGAAACTGTAGGTGATCGCCTCCTGGTAACCACGAGCGACCAGCAACCGACGCAAAGCCGGCAACTCGGCGCGGGCCTCAGGATTAGCCTCCGGCGCCAGGCGCGCCTGTGGATAACGCACTGGTAAGCGATCGTAGCCATACAGCCGGCCTAACTCTTCAATGAGGTCGACCTCCAGACTGATATCGAATCGATGACTGGGAATACTGACTTCCCAGACTCCATCGCCCTGCTCGACCACACCAAGACCCAGGGCAGAAAGCAGCGAGACAACCTGATCGCCAGCCATGCTCAATCCCAGCATTTGCTCGATGCGGTCCTTGCGCAGCAAGACTGGCGCAACGGCGGGAAGATCGGCTTCGCTGGCAGCTTCGATTACGGGACCGGCGCTGCCTCCGACAATTTCAAGTAGCAGCGCAGTGGCGCGCTCCAACGCTCGACGGGCCAGCTGAGAATCTACCCCGCGCTCGTAGCGATGCGATGCATCGGTATGCAGGCCGTAGGAGCGCGCTTTTCCAGCAAGGGCAATGGTGTCGAAAAAGGCGCCTTCCAGGAACAGGTCCTGAGTCGAGGCACTGACACCGCTATGCTCACCCCCCATCACACCTGCAATCGCGAGGGCACGCTGGTGGTCGGCGATGACCAAGGTATCGCTGCGCAGAGTCACTTCCTGCCCATCAAGCAGAACGAGTTTCTCCTGATCCTCAGCCATCCGAACCCTGATGCCTCCCTGGATCTCGGCCAGGTCGAACGCATGCAGCGGCTGCCCAAGTTCGAGCATCACGTAGTTGGTGACATCTACCACCGCATCAATACTGCGGATATCGGAACGACGCAGCCGCTCGACCATCCACAGCGGAGTGGGTCGCGACAGGTCTACATTACGAATCACACGCCCGAGGTAGCGCGGACAAGCTGCGGGCGCCAACACCTCGACGGGACGCACCTCATCGTGGCTCGCAGCCACCGGAACGATATCGACTGGAGCCACCGTCGCGCCGTAGATCGCGCCTATCTCACGCGCAAGCCCCGCTATTGAGAGACAATCACCACGATTCGGCGTCAGGCCTATCTCGATGCTCGCATCATCCAGGCCGAGATACACTCGAAGATCGCTACCAACGGGAGCATCGTCAGCCAGCTCCATCAGTCCGCTGTCGTCTGTACCAACCTGCAACTCGGTTTCCGAGCAGAGCATGCCGTTGGACTCGATGCCGCGAAGCTTCGCTTTCTTGATTTTGAAGTCGTCCGGCAGCTGCGCGCCGATCTGCGCAAAAGGAATCTTCAGGCCCGGGCGCACATTGGGCGCACCACAGACCACCTGAAACACCTCACTGCCACTGCTGACCTGACACACCCGCAACTTGTCTGCATCCGGATGCTGCTCGGTGCTCAGCACCTCGCCCACAACCACGCCGTTGAACTCGCCGGCGACCGGGGCCACCGCGTCTACTTCGAGGCCCACCATCGACAGCCTCGCCACCAGCTCCTCGCGGGAAACTTGCGGATTGACCCAGGTGCGCAACCACTGTTCGCTGAATTTCATCCTGCTCTCCCAAGAATTCTTTGACTGGACATGCCCTAGCGAAACTGCGCCAGGAACCTCAGGTCGTTATCGAAGAACAGGCGTAAGTCGTTGACGCCATAACGCAACATGGCGAGCCGCTCAGCCCCCATACCGAAAGCGAAGCCTTGATATTTTTCCGGATCGATACCAGACATGCGCAGTACATTCGGATGCACCATGCCGCAGCCCATCACCTCGAGCCAGCCGGTCTGCTTGCAGACGCGACAACCCTTCCCGCTGCACATGACGCATTGCATGTCCACTTCAGCCGATGGCTCGGTGAATGGGAAGAACGACGGGCGGAACCGAACACCCAGCGGTTTTTCGAAAAACACGCGCAAGAACTGCTCGATGGTGCCCTTCAGGTCGGCGAAGCTGATGCCCTCGTCGATCAGCAGACCTTCGACCTGATGAAACATTGGCGAATGGGTGATATCCGAATCACAGCGGTAAACCCGGCCGGGGCAGACGATCCGGATTGGCGGCTGCTGCGACTCCATGGTGCGCACCTGAACTGGCGACGTATGGGTGCGCAACAGCATATTGGCGTTGAAATAGAAGGTGTCGTGCATCGCCCGAGCGGGATGATGGCCAGGGATATTGAGCGCTTCGAAGTTATGGTAGTCGTCTTCGACCTCCGGACCCTCGGCAACGCTGTAACCGATATGACTGAAGAACCGTTCGATCCGCTCTAGTGTTCGCGTCACCGGATGCAGCCCACCGGAGGCCTCTCCCCGGCCTGGCAATGTCACATCGATCCGCTCGGCAGCGAGCCTGGCGCTCAGCGTAGCTTGCTCAAGATCCGCCTTCTTGGCATTCCACTCATCCTGAACCCGGCTCTTCGCTGCATTGATCAGCGCACCCGCCTTGGGACGCTCCTCAGCGGATAACTTGCCCAATGTCTGCATGACCTGGGTCAGCTCGCCTTTCTTACCAAGGTACTGGACCCGGATCTGCTCCAGGGCGGTGATGTCTTGACTATGTTGCACCGCCTCAAGCGCTTGGGAGACCAGTGCATCCAGGTTTTCCATGTACAACCTCCAGAGGTTCTTGCAGAACCGCACCAGGCGATCAGCGCATTGGCTTTTAGCCAGGTGCATTTTTGCAAATGCCCCTTCAGATACGAAATAGGGGAAGAGCACAAGGCTCTTCCCCTATCGGTGACGCTACGAATCCGAAGATCCGATTGTCGATGGGCTTAGGCCAGAGAAGCTTTGGCTTTTTCGACAATCGCAGCGAAAGCTGCTTTTTCGTTTACTGCCAACTCGGCCAGAACCTTACGGTCGATCTCGATGGCTGCTTTTTTCAGGCCCGCGATGAAACGGCTGTAGGACAGGCCGTTTACACGAGCACCGGCGTTGATACGAGCGATCCAAAGAGCGCGGAACTGACGCTTGCGCTGACGACGGTCACGGTAGGCATACTGGCCCGCCTTGATCACCGCCTGCTTGGCAACACGGAACACGCGCGAACGAGCGCCGTAATAGCCTTTGGCGAGTTTCAGAATTTTCTTGTGACGGCGACGAGCGACGACGCCACGCTTAACACGAGCCATGAGTTATTCCTCTGAGTCTTGACCGAATTAACGAACGCGCAGCATGCGCTCTACTTTTGCGTTATCAGACGGGTGCATCAGAGATGTACCACGTAGCTGACGCTTACGCTTGGTAGACATTTTGGTCAGGATGTGGCTCTTGAAAGCGTGCTTGTGCTTGTAGCCATTCGCCGTCTTCTTGAAGCGCTTCGCAGCGCCACTTTTAGTCTTCATCTTTGGCATGTTCGGTACTCCACAGTGTGGGTGATTTCAAATAACCGCAAGGCCTGCCAGTGCCCTGGTGGTTACTTTTTCTTCTTGGGAGCGATGACCATGATCAGCTGGCGTCCTTCCATCTTTGGATGCTGTTCGACCGAACCGTATTCAGCCAGATCACCTTCGACCCGCTTCAACAGTTCCATCCCCAGCTCCTGATGGGCCATCTCACGACCGCGGAATCTCAACGATACCTTGGCCCTGTCCCCTTCACTCAGGAAACGCACCAGGTTGCGGAGCTTGACCTGGTAGTCCCCTTCTTCCGTCCCTGGACGAAACTTTATTTCTTTAACCTGAATCTGCTTCTGGTTCTTCTTCGCTGCAGCGACCTGCTTCTTCTTTTCGAACAGGTGTTTGCCGTAATCCATGATCCGGCATACGGGAGGAACCGCATCGGCGGAAATTTCCACCAGATCCAACTTGGCTTCTTCAGCTATACGAAGCGCTTCATCAATCGAGACGATGCCAACCTGCTCGCCATCAGCACCAATCAAACGGACCTCACGAGCCGAGATATTCTCGTTGATCGGGGCCTTGGGTGCAGCTCGTTTATCCTGTCTCATTTCACGCTTAATAGTCATTACTCCAATTCTTGGCGACCACGCCGGGAAACCGCTTGTGTCAGCAACTGCGCGAAGTCGTCCAAGGGCATGGAGCCCAGATCGACGCCTTCACGGGTGCGCACAGCAACGGCTCGTGTCTCTACTTCCCTGTCTCCGATAACCAAGAGATAGGGAACCTTGAGCAAGGTGTGCTCGCGGATTTTAAAGCCGATCTTTTCGTTTCTCAAGTCGGACTTGGCACGGAAGCCGCTTTGGTTGAGTGTTTTCTCCACTTCCAGGGCGAAATCAGCCTGCTTGTCGGTGATATTCATCACCACGGCCTGAGTCGGCGCCAGCCAGGCCGGGAATGCGCCTTCGTAGTGTTCGATCAGAATCCCGATGAAACGCTCGAACGAACCAAGGATGGCGCGGTGCAACATGACCGGATGCTGGCGATCGTTGTTCTCGCTGACGTACTCCGCCCCCAGGCGAATCGGCAGATTGAAGTCGAGCTGAAGCGTGCCGCACTGCCACACACGGCCCAGGCAGTCCTTCAGCGAGAACTCGATCTTCGGACCGTAGAAGGCGCCTTCGCCAGGCTGCAAATCGTAAGGTAATCCTGCGCTATCCAGCGCGGCAGCAAGGGCTGCTTCGGCACGATCCCACAGTTCATCGGAACCGACTCTCTTCTCAGGTCGAGTCGACAGCTTCAGCTCAATATTATCGAAACCAAAATCTGCATATACCGCCTGGGTCAGCTTGATGAACGCAGCCGACTCGGACTGCATCTGCTCTTCTGTACAGAAGATGTGCGCATCGTCCTGTGTGAAGCCGCGTACTCGCATGATGCCGTGCAACGCACCCGACGGCTCGTTGCGATGGCAGGCGCCGAACTCGGCGAGACGCAACGGCAGTTCGCGGTAGCTCTTCAAGCCCTGGTTGTACACCTGCACATGGCAAGGGCAGTTCATCGGCTTGATCGCGTAGTCGCGACTTTCCGATTCGGTCGTGAACATGTTTTCAGCGTAGTTCGCCCAGTGACCGGACTTCTCCCACAAACTGCGATCGACAACCTGAGGTGTCCGGATTTCCTGATAGCCATTTTCACGCTGCACGACACGCATATATTGCTCGAGCACCTGATACAGGGTCCAGCCATTCGGATGCCAGAACACCATGCCAGGCGCTTCTTCCTGGGTATGGAACAGGTCCAGGCGCTTACCGATCTTGCGGTGATCACGCTTTTCAGCTTCTTCGATGCGCTGAATGTAGGCCGCGAGCTGCTTTTTGTCCGCCCAAGCAGTGCCGTAGATGCGCTGTAGCTGCTCGTTCTTCGCATCGCCGCGCCAGTAAGCACCGGACAACTTGGTCAGCTTGAAAGACTTGAGAAAGCGTGTATTGGGCACATGCGGACCACGGCACATGTCGACGTATTCTTCGTGGTAATACAACCCCATCGCCTGCTCGTCAGGCATATCCTCGACCAGACGCAGCTTGTAATCCTCACCACGCGACTGGAACAGCTCGATGACTTCAGCGCGCGGCGTGACTTTCTTGATTACATCGTACTCAGTATCGATCAGCTGCTTCATACGCTGCTCGATTGCAGCCATATCGTCCGGCGTGAACGGCCGCTCGAAGGCGATATCGTAGTAGAAGCCCTCGGCGATCACCGGACCGATGACCATCTTCGCGGATGGGTAGAGCTGCTTGACCGCATGCCCAACCAGGTGCGCACAGGAGTGACGAATGATCTCCAGCCCCTCTTCATCCTTCGGCGTGATGATCTGCAGGCTCGCGTCGCTTTCGATCAGATCGCAGGCATCGAACAGCCGCCCGTTTACCTTACCGGCAAGGGTGGCCTTGGCCAGACCAGCGCCAATTGACTGAGCGACCTCAGCGACGGAAACGGGATGATCGAACGAACGCTGACTGCCGTCAGGAAGAGTAATGATGGGCATGGCGCCTCCTCTCCTAGTGGTGACCCGTACCAAAGGCCACATGGGTTGGGATGAGCCAGGAAAGCGATCCATCGAATGACCTGCCGCACAGTGGCAGGAGCCCGAGGGCTGATCGAGGCGGACCGAAGTCACTGGAAACATGGAGCACGGATGCTTTCAGAAAGCCGCCGCACCGATAAGCAAGGCATAAAAAAAGGGTCGCTAGCGCGACCCTTTTCGGAATTGGTAGGCACAATTGGATTCGAACCAACGACCCCCACCATGTCAAGGTGGTGCTCTAACCAACTGAGCTATGTGCCTCCGATGGACGCGCATTGTAGAGATATGCCTGAGAGAGTCAAGCGCTTTTTTAGCTAAGCCACTGATATTCGTAATTTTTGGATGACGGAACGCCCAACGCCCTTGGCGTCGCGATAGCATCGCAGGGGCTTGTCGAGATTGTCAAATATTCAGAACAGGGCAATTCAGAATGTCGCTCACCCCTTTCAGCGCGCCACTGGGCGCCCTCGGCGCGCTCTACTACAGCATGCCCGGCAGGATCGGCTTTGATGGCTCACCTAGCCGGGCACGCAGGAGGTGCTTCGCACACGCCGACGGCGACGCGGCCCGAGGGCAGCGGCGTCTGGAATCGCTTGTCGTCAGGGGCTAACTGAAGCGCACAGGCGTGCGCCGCGGATGATTGGACATGGCATCCCTGCTCGGCCAATACCTGAGACAGATTGAACCAGCCTGGCGCGAACGAGCCATCGCGCTGAACACTCGTTCGCAGGGCTTGCTGCGCGGCATGCTTGTCGCCCTGTGCGTACCGCGCATTGGCAAGCGCGAACCAGGACAAGCCGCTGGCCCAGTGCTTCGCAGCCGTCTCATAGGCCTGCAAAGCCGCATCCTGGCGGCCGGTTTGTTCCAGATCACTCGCTGCCTTCAGCCATACCGTTTCCTGGACGGTACGTGGCAACTGATCGGGCGCAACCGTCACCACGGCCCAACGATCCCCCTTGACCCAGCTTCGCTCGAACTGGCGGAAACTGCCCGTCCAGCGGCGAGTGGTGCCGGACCGCAGCACAAGGGTCTGATCTGCCAGGTCGTACCCCACCACAACCGCAAAATGCCATTGAGGCCAGCGATCGAAGGCAAGATTCTGCAGTACCAGAACGGGATTCCCTGCCGCCACTTCGGCGAGCACCGATTCCAGCCGAGGCTCCAATGGATAGACCAACAGATCATGCGCACGGGCGGCAGCGACCATTTCAACCTGCAAACTGCCCTTTCGCTTCGGAAGATAAACCCGCTCGACGAGCGGTTCCGGTCCGGTGTCGATGCCACGCTGGACAAGCATCGTGGCAAGCGCTGCCGGCCCGCACTGATAGTCGTCCTGCGGAAAGAACGGGACCTCTACCAGCTCAACCCGCTCGGGAAGCCCGGCAGACCCAACCGGAACGATCGGAGTCCGCGCGCACGCCCCGAGGAGGATTACCGCGAACAGCAGGGCCAATCGCCGAATCAACGGTTGATACAGTTGACGAAGTTGAAGATGTTAGTGGCGCACAACAGGTCGGTGATGATGAAGATCACCAGAAACAGAACGATGATGCCGACCACGCCCGCACCAGCCGGTGCCTGATCCAGCTGCTGATTGAATTGCGCGAGCTCCGCCGGCGTCAGGCTGTTGATTCGCTGCTCGACCTGATCTCGCTCGACCCCCATCGACACCAGCTTCTTCTGAACGTCTTCGTCTTCAAGCATCGTCAGCAACTGCTGGCGATCCACTTGCTGTTGTTGTTCGGCAATGACTTCAGGGGTGCCAATCATTGCCGCCTGGGCCAGTGGAATCTGGGCGAACAGCATGAAATGCATCGCTGCTAACAGGGTGGCAACACGCTTCATCACGGACGAGTTAAACATGGCGGAATTCCTTGATTTTGTTTGCGGCCCAGTGCGGAGCGCAATGTGCCTTCAACAGTAAGACGGGGCGGCCGGTCCGCCAGTTCCCTTGCCCAGTATCGTTCGCCTCATCGGGTCGACTGGACGCGCAGACTGGTGACTGTCATCAACGTCAAATCCGAAGGAGAACGATATGAACACTGTCCCCATAGCGATGCTCTGATGGCATGCAGCGCCATCCTGACTGGCTGTCAGTCGCCATTCGGCATCGTGCAGCCAACAGAGAAGCAGCACCGCATGCGACGCTTCTCCTATCCAGACGCTTATCGGTGAGCAGGCGAGCCCGGCGCTTTTTGATCAGGCACGACGAAAAAGCAAGGCTGCCATTGCTCGCATCGTTCGACGGGGACGGAGAGCAGCCTGGACGCAGCAATTCGGTAATCTATCGGAACGCTATTCCACTCCTTGCGTGAAGGACATTTTGCTGTAAGCACATCTGCAACTACTAATGCTCTGGCTCTTGTGTCAGTTAGCTGATAGTCCGTAGCAAAACAATTTAAGCTACCTAGGCAGGTCAGCGTAATAACTGCAAATTTCCTATACATTCAATCCCCTTGTGCTTATGAACCAACCCATCGCTACGGCTGCAAGCAATGAGATCAATGTAGCCTTGGGCATTGACGTGACGACTATCTATTTCACGCAGATGCATCTGGTCGATGCCAAGGCATGCCTGTAACGGAAAAGAAAGAGGGGCGGCTGTCCACAAAAAAATCAACCAGCCGCTATCTAAACATCTGCGGATTTTTTTCGATCTCGTTAAACAGCTCTATGATCAGAGACTCTGTCGCACGGCGTGCTGCTAACGAGAAGTCCCCTTTAAACTCCTTAAATTCGGCTTTTCCTGTCGAACGCAGCTCCTTTTCCCACACGACATTTCCTTCACCGTCAACCGCCTTACACGAGAGGTCTATTTTGAATTCAGTCGGTGGCCAGGTAAATGCACTGCCAGAAGACGAGGTTGTTGTCATTTCAGGGATAAATATAAGGTGAATATTTTTCTCTTTGATTTTGCTGTCAGTCAAGCAGTCTACGGGATGTACTTGCGCGTATACTTTCGACAAAACGGATATTAATCCGCCTTCGAAATCAGAGTAAGGTTTATAAGCTACCTTATCCCCGCCGCCCCCAGGCGTGACCACTTTCTTGCCCCTGTTTTCACTGGAAATGTAATATCCAACATTTTTATCAATCAGCACAGTGGATTCAAGCTGCCTCAGCGCTGTTAAATTTGGCGTCATTTGAATATCGTGCGTGCATCCTGACGTTATAGCTACCGCGACGCAGATAAAGACTTTCCAGCTACGCAATAAAGCACACATCGAAGATGTTCTCATTAAGTTTCAGATGACTATTGCCGACCAACGCTACCGGGTGGATACCATGCTTTCAAAATCAGGATGCCGAATAATTTTGCTAATTAGCTCTTGAACCGTTGGCATTAGCGATTTTGGCATATCATTGCCACACGCTATTCCACCAACGAAACTTGCACTATATTCTCTTTTATGCTCAATCTCCAAAACTCTATTATTACTTGATACTGTAATATCAAATGTCCAGTGCGCATCGGTAAATCCGGAGCTTACGTCCGTGTCGTTCAGGTACCCATTGATAGTGATATCTGCGTTTTTGGAATACATTCCAGCCATTGTTAGCTCTTCTACTAGTGCGTCTTCAATGTATTTTTCAAAGGATTTTCTGTCAGGTAGATCCACATTGTTTGCTAAGCGGCACATTACTTTATAATCTGTTTTTTTAGCCTTAAAACTTCCAACATTCATTTTCACATCTAGATTTTTCAAAACTTGCTGATTCACTGCTGTAGGTTGATAGCGATCTGCGGTTATTGCGCACCCTGTGCTCAAGGCGATTGCGGACACTAAAAATAATGGAAGAACGATTCTCATTAAACTACCTCGTTGTGATTTTGTTATTGCTTCTGAAGGGCGCAACGGTATTCGGAAGGAACGTGATCATCGAAGAGTGACGGAATGATATTAATGCCGTCGCGGTAGAATGTGAAGGCAAAACGCCACTAACGCATGCCAAGGGCATGCTGGAATAGCCATCTATATTCAGCTGGCTATAGGTTCCGCCGTTTTAACGTAGTGCTTGGTCAATAAATGACCAATCAATTACCCGATGGTGTATTTCAACCGCTGCTAGGTAAGCGGTAACTCCCCGGCGTCCTTGCCTACGCAGTAGCCCTGTGCAAGTCCGAGCGCAGGGGGTTGCTGGCGAAGTGCTGCTTCCACAGTCGCGGCGTGAGTTCGGCGACGCGGGCGGCCGGGTGCTGGCCGACACGCTGGAGTACGTCGACGAGATAGGTATACGGATCGATGCCGTGCAACCGGCAGGTGACGATCAGGCTTTGCATGAGGCCAACGTGCTGGGCGCCGACTTCGGTCCAGCAGAACAGCCAGGCCTTGCGTCCCATGGGAATCGCGCGCAAGGCGCGTTCCAGGTGGTTGGTGTCGATCGGCACGTCGGGATCGGTCAGGAAGACTTCCAGGCCCGCGCGGCGCTCGCGGGCGTAGGCCAGCGCCTTGGTCATCGGGTTGCTGGGCAGCAGGCCGTGGCGCTCGAACTGCTCGTCGATCCAGGCGAACAATGCTTCGACGAGCGGCTTGCTGTGGGTGAGCCGATACAGGCGCTTGGCTTCGCCCTTGAGTTGCTGTTGGCGGATCGCCTCTTCAACGGCATACAGCGCTGTGATGCGCTGGAGCGCCTGTTCGGCGATCTGCGGCTCGCTGTTCTTGGCCTCGAACAGCTCGCGCCGCGCATGCGCCCAGCAGCTGGCCTGGGTGATGCCGGTCTTTCGGGCGTAGGCCCGATAGGCGCCATAGCCGTCGGTGAGCAGCACCGCGCCCTGGGCCGGGGTCAGGCCCAGGGCCTGCTGCACATGCTCGGCGCGTCGGGAGGCGAAGAACGGGAAGCACACCTCGTCGCGCTCACCGTACACCGGCCAGAAGTAGGCGGCCTTCATCTTGCCGGGGCCGTCGCGGCCGGCCTTGATCGGGGTTTCGTCCATCGCCTTGACCCGGCTCATCCGGATCGAGGCGAACTGCGCCTGGTAGATCGGTTCCAGCAATGCTGCACCCTGCTGCACCCGCTGGGTCAGCCAGGGCCGCGAGACCTTGATCCCGGCGTCGGTCATGCGCTGGTGCTGGCGGTACAGCGGCAGGTGATAGGCGAACTTGTCGACCAGCAGGCCGGCGATCAGGCTGACATCGGCGCGCGAGCCCTCGATCACGCCTGCCGGCGCCGGGGCGCAGTGCAGCGTGTCGGTGTCGCGGCGCTTGATCAGCGGGCGCACGTACTTGAGCACCACGTAGCTGCCGGGACGCTGCGCCAGGCGGTAGCTGACCTTCTCGCCGATCACTTCGTACTGCTCCGGCAGCAGTGCCTCGGCTTCGGGACTGGGCAGAGTGATGGTCTCGACCGGCACCTTGGTCTCGTCGAAGAACGGCAGGCCCGCTTCGCCCTGCGCCAGGTCGGTCTGAGCCACGCGCCGCGTATGCGCCGGCACGCGCTGGCGTTGTTCCGGAGTCGCATCAGGAATCGGCAGCGCCTCGCCCAGGTGCAGCTGCTGAGGATTCACTTCCGGCACGAAGCGCTCGGACTTGGCCCCGAACAGCTGGCGCTTGAACCAGTCGAGCTGGTGTTTGAGGGCGGCAATCTGCTCGCGCTGCTGCGCAATCACGGTGCTCAAGGCCTGGATCCGATCGTCGGTGGCAGCAGGGGTCGAGGTGGGCGATATCATGCCCTGATTTTACCTTATCGACGCGCGCATGTGCTTGTTTTGGCGGAATTACTTGGCATTTCGTAGCGCTTTCTGCGACGCCCCGGCTCGATGCCCTCCAGCAGCAGTTTCAGCTCGGTCCAGTCCATCTGACGGTCGCGCATCGAGCGCCAGTCCGACACCAGCCGCCCCTGTTCCAAACGCTTGGCCCACACGCAGAAGCCGGTGCGGTCCCAGTACAGCACCTTGGTCTGCGTCCCGCGCCGGTTGATGAACACGAACAGCGCGCCCGACAGCGGGTCCTGAGCGAGCGCGTTGCGCACCAGCGCATACAAGCCGTCGAACGACTTGCGCATGTCCGTGGGCTGGCCGTACACGAATACCCGCACACCCCCTTCGGGAAAGAACATCAGCCCCGCCGCACCCGCAGGACCAGGCCACCGCCCAGATCGAGCTCGATCGTCAGCGCACCGCCACCGCCCAGCGCGCCCAGCTCGACAAAGCCCGGCGCCGCTGCGCGCGGCGCGTCATCGCGATCATTCAACGCCTGCCAGCGTCGCAGCGTGCCCACGCTGATCGACTCCGACCGGCAGAACGCCGCCACGCCCACCTCACCGGCCGCAACCGCGCCAGCACCGCACCCCGCTCCGCCGCACTGTGCCGTCGCCGCCGTCCATCCACTTGCATCACCATCTGCAGGCTCCCGTCCTGTCCAATCACAGGAGCCATTCTCCGCAAGGCGCAGCGCAAGAGAAGGACGTCGGGGAGTTACCGCTTACGTTGCTAGCACGCCGCAACAGTTATTTTCTGCGTCACAGACGCACCTCTCCAGCGCACCTTGACGTAGCCAACCTGACTCAATGTCGGCAAAAGTTATCTGCGTCATCAAGAACCTCGGCGGGTGGACCGGGCTAACTGCAAAAATAAGGAAGTCTTCTTCAGAGTTTCCCTAAGGCCAACGCGCTGCGGTCTGCCTGCTCTCAGCCCCGCGCACCCCTCGCATCCAGCACGCTGCTGGCAGGACGCTAGGATCTTGTCGCCCGATTCGGTTGGCAGCGCCGTAGTCGCTTTCAGCCTGGTTTCGAGATCTGTAAGCACGTGCCAAGCCGGGTTTGTGACATGCAAAAGCGGGTCAACCCGTTAATTCGGCGCGTGCTGCCTACTAG
>NZ_JAMOIE010000018.1 GCF_024448935.1 Stutzerimonas stutzeri | reverse complement strand
CGTACAGCTACTGCACATGGCGCAGGAAATGCGCCTGCTGACGCTGGGCACGATCAGCCTCGATGGCATCGAGATCCACGCCAACGCCTCGCGCCATAGTGCGCTGCCCCCTGGCATACAGAAAAACCTGGCCAGGGGGAAACCGCTGCCGCCGGGCATCGCCAAGCAGCTCGACAGCCCATTGCTCGACAGGCTGCCGCATTACGAGGATTACGAATGGCTGCAGGTGGGCAACGACCTGGTGCTGATGGCGATCGCCACCGGCACCCTCTACGAGGTGCTGAATCACGCGTTGGAGTGAGGCTTCCGGGCCAGACGAGCGCCGGTTGTCAAGCAACCCCGCACGCCGGCGGCCGTGGGTTTCCGCGGCCGAGCGCGCCATCCGGCATTGGCCCGAGCGGCAGCCGCGATCTGCCCGATCTGCCCCGATCTGCAGACAGCGCAGACGTCGCGGCCGCTTGGCTCAATGCAGGCTCAGTCCTCCCGATACGCTGATGTTCTGTCCCGTCACGAACGCCGCGTCATCCGAGGCGAGCCATGCCGCGGTACCTACCAGGTCCTCGGGGTATTCCAGCCGCGGGATGGCGGAAATGCTGGCAAGTGTCTCGCTCATTTCCTGGAAGTCATGCTCCTGGATCGTTTCGCTCTGCGTAAGGCCAGGGGAGATGGCGTTCGCCGTGATCCCGTGACGCCCGCCTTCAAACGCCAGCGCCCGGGTAAAGCCCACCAGCGCCGCCTTGGAGGTGAGGTACTGGACACCGTTGCCGCGCCCCATGAAAACGGTGTCCGAGGTGATGTTGATGATGCGCCCCCAGTTCTGGCTGCGCATGTCGGAGATCAGCGCGCGGGCACACAGCCAGCCACCCTTTACGTTAACGGCCATGACGCGGTCCCAGTCCGCCTCGTCCAATTCGTGAAAGGGCTTGGTGGCTCGCGCATAGCCGATATGCCTGAGCATGATCGCCGCGGCGTTCACCAGGATGTCGACCTTTCCGAAGTGCTGGCGGGCTTTTGCCACCATGGCCGTGACCTGAGCGGAATCGGCCACATCGCAGACCAGCGGCAATACCGCGCGATCCTCGCAAGCGATCTCTTCTGCTGCCTGGTTGAGGACCTCTTCGGTGGTGCCGCAGATGACCACCTCGGCCTTTTCCGAGTAGAGCCGCTTGGCAATCGCCTTGCCGATGCCCCTGCCGCCTCCTGTTACGAGTGCCACATGGCCTTGCAAACGTTCGCATTGCATATGGAAGCTCCTGCGCTTTTCGATGAAGGAAAGATTATCGGTAGTGCTCGCGGGACACGCTGCCGCGAATCGGCTGGCCTTCGACGAAGGCAGCCACATTGGAAGCCGCCAGGTCGACCGCCCGCTCGAGGACACCGGGCACCATCGCCGAGTTGTGTGGCGAGCCGATGAAGTTGGGAAGCTCGCAGAAAGGATGCGCCATCTCGAACGTGCCCGTGCTGAAGGGTTCGACCCACCAGGCATCGAGGCCTGCCTTGAACTGCGGGTGATCCTGCAGGTGCTGGAAAAGAGCGGCCTCGTCCACCAGCGCCGCCCGCGCGACGTTTACCAAGACAGCGTCGGGCTTCATTACCTCCAGTTCAGGACGGCCGATCAGCTGGCGCGTGTGCTTGTTGAGGGCAATGGAAAGCACGATGACGTCGGATTCGCGCAACACGCGGTCGAGGTCCTGCAAGGTGCCGATGAAGTCCACCACTTCCGGCGTCCTGCCGCTGGAGTTTATGGCGTGGATGCGACATCCGAGGCCTCGAAAGAGCCGCGCCGTGGCCTTGCCGATGCTGCCGAAGCCCAGGATGCCGACCGTGCAACCGGCCACCATGCGGTTCATTTCGAACTGGTTGAATTCGCCCTGCGCCAGCTTGTGATGGTTCTTCAGCAACTGCTTGGCCAGCGCCAGCACCATGGCCAGCACGTGTTCGGCCATCGGTTCGGCATAGGCGCCGACGTTGCTGGCAATGGTCACCGTCGCCGGAATCTCGTCGAAGGGAAGGTGATCGGCCCCCGCCGAAAGCAGCTGCAGCAGGCGCAACCGTGCCAGCAGTGGGTATTCCTCGCTGGTCAGTTCCTTGCGAGGGTTCCAGGAAAGAAGCACATCGGCTGCCTGCAGCGCCTGCTTGCGGCCCTCTTGGTTCAGCTCGCGCAGGAAGGAAACCGATATTCCCGGCGGAATCGTCTTGAACAGCGACGCTCTTTGTTGTTCATCCATGGGAAAGGTCACCACCAGGTGACTGGACTGGGTGTTCAAACTCACGGCGTTACCTCCCTTGCTGTCATGCTCCGCCTGCCGGGCTCATGCCGATCGGCAAGGCCGGCGCGTGCGCCATACCCTCTTCACGGACGCCCTTGGCCAAGGCCGCCGGGCGCTGGCCGCTTCAGCGGTGGGCGAGGCTGTAGGCCTCGATGAGTTCAATATAGTTCACAGGCTGCCGCCGTAGATCGACGAGCAGCCGGTTGCGTTGGCGACCTGCAGCCGGTCGCCGAACAGCTGGCTCAGCAGCCGCAGGTAGGGCGTCTCGCCGCAGTCGGCACAGGCACCGGGAAACTCGAACAGCGGCTGCAGGAACTGCACGCCGCGCACGCTGGAGAACGTCGACCCGCCCCCGGTCGTTGACCGGCAGCCTCTCGAAACAGGCGATGTTGACCCGCTCGCGCTCGAGGATGGGCAGCTTGTCGACGATGTTGAGCGCCTTGGTGTCGGGCTGAAGCGGGCTGTGCGCGGGGCAGGCCTCGATGCGCAATGCGCAGCCGGTGCAATCCTCCAGATAAATCTGCAGGATGAACCACGTATCGGGATAGCCGCGGGTGTTGATCGGCGCCGACGGGAAATCCGCCGGCGCGTTCTTGAGCAGCCCGGCCTCGTAATAGCGGCTGCGAATCACGCCGCGCGGGCAGACGAAGCTGCACTGGCCGCACTGGATGCACAGCTCCGCCCGTCATTCCGGCACGCTGTCGGAGACATTGCGTTGCTCGTAGGCGCTGGTCGCCGAGGGGAAGGTGCCGTCCGCCGGGATCTTGCTCACGGGCGAGGACGGGGTGATCGGATAGATCGCGCACAGCTCTCTGGGCTTGCAGGCGATCCTTGCCACCGCCGTGTTGGCACCCAGCGTGGCGCGCGCACTCGCTTCGTCACCTCCATCGTGCCGGGGGTCTGGGGTTCGGCGATCTCCGCCAGCATGTCGATCGCATGGCAGGGGCACTGCTCGAAGCACACCGCGCAGCCGGTGACTGGTGTCGAAAAAATAGCCGCGCGGCCTGGTAAGATCCCGACTTCAAATTTGAGACTGGGGTCGGGGTAGCGGATGAGTGTTCAGGTCATCATGCGGCAAGGTAAGCCAGAGTATGCCGTGCTGCCTTGGGAGGAGTATCAGGCGCTGCTGACGAACGGGCATGACGTAAGCGTCGCAAAGCCAGTGGAAGCAAGTGATACTGCTTTAGGCGCATTGCCGTCTTTCGAGATGTTGCCGATGTTGCCGATGTTGCCGATGTTGCCGATGTTGCCGATGTTGCCGATGTTGCGAGAGGCTAAGGGGTTGAGCCAAGAAGCGCTGGCGCATTCGGTGGGTATCAGCCCTGCTTATCTCGCCCTTATCGAAAGCGGTGAACGCGATCCCGATAATGCGATACGTCGCGCACTCGCCCGCGCATTGGAGGTCGAAGGATGGCAGCAGGAGGCGTGACAGGCACCGCAGCGTCAATCCGCATTAGCCGTGCACATTGGCAGGCGTTGTTGGACGAGTTGGCTGAGGTCCGGCGGCAGCACCATCTGGTCACGTACCGCGCGTTGGTCGAGCGGCTCCAGATGCCGCCGCCTGCCATGCAAACCTTGACAGCCGCGCTGGAATATCTGGCTGCGCTGGATGCCCATGCCGATCGGCCGCTACGTAGTGCGTTGGTGGTGAGCCAAGGGGCAAGCCGTCTGCCAAGAACCGGTTTTTTCGAATGCGCTACCCGCCTCGGGCGCTTTTCTGGTCCGGCAGACGGTTCTGCGGCCGCATCCTGGCACGCAGGCGAGGTTGCCCGAGTGTTCGAGTTTGATTATCCAGGGATCCCGTAATGCTGAATAACGTCCGTGCGCGAGTCGGTTATCGGTTTGCTCGCAAATTGATGAGCTCACGTTGGGCCGTTCAGCAACCGAAACTGTGGCGCTGGATGGAGGGTCAATTTTCGCGCATGGCTGCGATTGGTGATTCGAAGGCGCAGAGCTTTTACGGCCATATCCTGCTGTTTCGAGGACAGGGATTCGGTGCTAGGCAGGAGGGTATGCGTCTGCTGCGTCTGGCTGCCGAAAAGGGCGATGCCAAGGCCGCTTACCAGATGGGTGTCATCAGTCTGGGCGAAGACGCTATTCACGGCCCAGACGGGGCCAAGGCCGCGTATTGGTGGAAGCTTGCCGCCGAGGCAGGGCACCCCTTGGCGGCGGCCAGGTTGGCTCAGTTGTACATGGAGGGCGGCCATGGGCTCGCACGAGACGTGCAGCAGGCCGAACATTACAAGGCCAGTGCGGCCAGACTCGGACTTTGACTTCCTAAGACAGAGATAAAGCGTCCGCGTTTGCAGGCTAAAGCCTAGTACCTTTTGACTTAGTGCTTGGCGTCGGATGCCGTCTGCGCGATTGGCGTGACGCGGGCATTTCTTGCCATGGCTGGCGTCCGTACAATGCAGCGCTTTCTCGGTTGGGTCGTTTCTAATGCAGATCGCCTTGGCACCTATGGAAGGGCTCGTTGATGACATTCTCCGCGACGTTCTCACCCGTGTTGGCGCTGTTGACTGGTGCGTGACCGAATTCATCCGTGTGTCGGATCGACTGTTGCCGGCATCCAGTTTTCTTAAGCTTGCTTCGGAGCTTGAACGCGGCGCTGCAACCCGCGCAGGCACGCCGTTGCGTGTGCAGTTGCTGGGCTCGGATCCGCTCTGCCTGGCTGACAATGCGGCCTTCGCGTGCAGCCTCGGCGCCCCTGCAATCGATCTCAATTTCGGCTGCCCAGCCAAAACGGTCAACAAATCCCGCGGTGGCGCCGTTCTGCTCAGGGAGCCGGATCTGCTTCATTCCATCCTCCGAGAAGTACGTAAGGCGGTTCCGGCGCAGATACCGGTTACCGCGAAAATGCGTTTGGGTTTGGACCACAAGGACGGCGCGCTCGACTGTGCCCGTGCACTGGCCGATGGCGGCGCTGCGCAACTGGTCGTGCATGCGCGGACCAAGGTCGAGGGATACAAGCCGCCAGCGCATTGGGAATGGGTGGCTAAGGTTAGGGACGTCGTCAATGTGCCGGTGTTTGCCAATGGCGACATCTGGTCGGTCGAGGACTGGCGACGTTGCCGTGAGGTCAGCGGAGTCGAGGACATCATGCTAGGCCGCGGGCTGGTTTGTCGGCCGGACCTGGCTCGGCAGATCGCGGCGGCAAAGTGCGGTGCGCCGCTCGAGCCGCTGAGTTGGGACGATCTGCAACCGCTCTTGGCCGATTTCTGGATGCAGGCTAGACGCAAGATGTCCCCGCGCCATGCACCCGGCCGTTTAAAGCAATGGGTATCCCTGCTAACCCGTAACTATCCGCAAGCCGTTACGCTGTTCGCTCAGGTCCGGCGGGAAAGCGATTGCGAGCGGCTCGATGCGCTGCTGGGTCTGGACGGAAAGGCACAGGGTTTTAAGACGGCTGTCTAGCGTCCTCCGCTCACATCGAGCAAAGCGCCGCTGGTATAGCTGGCCTTGTCGCTGGCCAACCAGAGAATCGCTTCAGCCACCTCTTTCGCTTCACCGCCCCGACCCATGGGCACGCTGCTCCGTACCCGCTCGATGCGATCAGGCTCGCCACCGCTGGCGTGAATCTCTGTATGGATCACGCCGGGCCGTACGGCATTGACCCGAATGCCTTCGGCAGCGACTTCCTTGGCCAGGCCGAGGGTCATGCTATCTATCGCGCCCTTGGCGGCCGCGTAGTCGATGTACTCGTTGGGCGCGCCGAGTTTGGCGGCGATTGAGGAGACATTGACGATGGCACCTCCGGCACCGCCGTTGCGAGTGGACATGCGCTTGATCGCCTCGCGGGCACAGAGAAAGCTGCCGAATACATTTACCGCGAATACGCGTTCCAGGCGTGCTTTGTCCATGTCTTCCAGGCGCGTCTGGCGTTCGAGCATGCCGGCGTTATTGACCAGTACGTCGAGCCTGCCGAATTCGGCATCGAGCGCTTCGAACAGGCGTACGACTTGCGACTCGTCCGCGACGTCCGCCTCGACCGCAATTGCACGCGCGCCCCAGCTGCGCAGCTCGTTCAGTAGCTGGTCGGCTGCGTCCTGACGCGATCGAAAGTTCAAGCACAACGCATAGCCTTCAGCCGCTGCGAGCCTGGCTGTGGCCGCGCCTATGCCACGGCTGGCCCCCGTTATCAACATCACTTTCAACATAAAAAATCCTCGACGAACGGTCTTGGAAACAGGCGAGCAGTTGCTATTTAGGGCATTACAGGATGCCGAATGCGGGTCCTGTATGAACCACTCGCTGAATATCAGGAGATAGTGAAAGGAAGAGACATACCCGGAATATCACCAGATCGGAAAAAAAATCATCAACAGCAAAGGCCCGCTCCGGGATATCGTTATCGACAGCTTCGACGTTTAACTACCTCATTTATTGACGTCTTTTTTGGTCACCACGTCTTCCGCGAGGAACCGCTCCCCGCCTCGCACCCCTTCTGGCGCATGCCGCAGGTCACCATCACGCCCCACGTCTCCGCGCGCATCCTGCGCGAGGGGACCGTCGAGCAGATCGCCACCAAGATCCAGGCCCTCGAGGCCGGCCGGGAGATTACCGGCGCCGTCGACATCCAGCGCGGTTACTGATCCCGACGCAAGCCCGCCACGCGGCGGGCTTTGCATTTTCCAACGGCTCGAGGAAATACTAAATGGTCTGCAGCGAGGAGACCATCGAACTCGAGGGCGGCGAGCGCGGCCCGCTTGCGAAGCGGAGTCGCTCACGCTCTGTCTGCTGTGCTGATTTCGTAACTGCTGACCCATTGCAGCGTCATATACGCGGACGCTCTGCCAATAACAAACCGATCCCGGGAGCAGAACAATGAGTACACTTCGTCACTACGGCGAATACCAGTTGCAAATCTATCGCAACGGTCTCCGAGGCGAGCGGCCGCGCTTACCGATGCGCATGGAGGAGCTGGAAGCCGCCGCACAGGCGATTCTTCCGCCAGAATCCTACTGGTACGTGGCCGGCGGTGCCGGCGAGGCGACCATGCGCGCCAACCGGGAAGCCTTCGACCGCTACCCGATCGTGCCACGCATGCTTACCGACGTTTCTCAGCGGGACCTGAGTGTCGAGCTGTTCGGCCATCATTACCGCACTCCGCTGCTGCTCGCCCCGATCGGCGTGCAGAGCATCATCTGCCCCGAGGCGGAGCTGGCGGTGGCTCAGGCCGCCAGACAGCTCGGTGTACCGCAGATTCTCTCCACCGTCTCCTCGCATTCGCTGGAGTCGGTCGCCGAGACGCTCGGGGATTCGCCGCGCTGGTTCCAGCTCTACTGGCCGCACAGCGACGCCCTCGCCGTGAACCTGGTCCAGCGTGCCGAAGCCGCCGGTTATCAGGCCATCGTGGTGACCCTCGACACCAAGATGATGGCCTGGCGCGAGCGTGACCTGACCAGTGCCTTTCTGCCGTTCCTGAAGGGCCAGGGCTTGGCCAACTACATCACTGACCCGGTGTTCCGCGACGGTCTGGAAGCCGCTCCGGAAGAGGATATGTTTCCCTCGATTCAGCGTTGGAGCCAGGAATTCACCGACCCGAGCAAGACCTGGAAGAATCTGGAGATTCTACGCAATGCCACCGACCTGCCGATCCTGCTCAAGGGAATCATGCACCCCGAAGACGCGCGCCAGGCCGTGGCCCACGGTGCCGACGGTATCGTCGTCTCCAACCACGGCGGACGCCAGGTGGACGGTGCGCTGGCCGCCCTGGACGCACTCCCCATGGTGCGCGACGCGGTGGGTGACGCTCTGCCGGTGCTGTTCGACAGCGGTATCCGCAGCGGCTCCGATATCCTCAAGGCCAAGGCGCTGGGCGCCGACGCCGTGCTGCTGGGAAGGCCATATATCTGGGGGCTGGCGCTGGCCGGCAGTCAAGGGGTCGCGGAAGTCGTCCAGCGCCTGCTTGCCGACCTCGACCTCAGCATGGCGCTGGCCGGTAGCCGCTGCTTTCGCGACCTGGGCCGCGAGCTGCTGAGCCTGCCCGCGAAAGGCTGACCCCCGGCAATCCGGCTACACTGCTATAGTGATCAGTGTAGCCGGGCGCTGCCCCAACGCTGGGCCTTCCCATACTGAACGAAAGGATTCCGCGACATGGTTGATCTGGTAGCGCCCGAAACCCTAGGCATGTCACATGAGCGGCTGCGACGCATCCAGCGCTGGATGCAGGAACATGTCGAGCAAGAGCGGCTCGCGGGAATCAGCGTTCTGGTGCGTCGCCATGGGCAGAATGCCTTCTTCGATAGTGCCGGCAGCCTGGCAATGCATGCCGACAAGCCTATCGGAATGGATAGCATCTTTCGCATCTACTCGATGACCAAACCCATCGTCAGTGTCGCGGCCATGACCCTCTACGAAGAAGGCCGTTTTCAGCTCGACGACCCTTTGGCGCGCTTTTTGCCCGAGTTCGAGCAAATGCAGGTCCTGGTAGGCGGCGATGCGGACAATCCCCGCCTCGAACCCGCCAGAAGCCTTATCACCCTGCGTCATCTGTTCACCCATACCTCGGGGTTCACCTACGACTTTCTGAAGAGTTCACCGGTCGATGAACTCTACTATCGCAACGACATCACCTTCATGGGGGGTGATACCTCGCTGGCGGAAGTGGTCACCCGCCTGGCGCAGCAGCCGTTGTTGTGTCATCCGGGCAGCGAATGGCACTACAGCGTATCCACCGATGTGCTGGGACGCGTGATCGAAGTCATTTCTGGACAGCCGCTGGATCAATTCCTTCAGGAGCGGATTTTCAAGCCGCTGGGCATGGCCGATACCGCCTTTTCGGTTAGCGAAGATAAGCTGGACCGGTTCACGACCCTGTACACCACGGCCAGCGACGCCCCTCCGGCGCCTCCGCTGGGTCACGACATCACGCACGTAATCCCCGAGCCGCCAAGCGGACTGAAGCTTGCCGATCCGTCCGCCGGGGGCCGTTTCGCCAAGCCCGCCAAAGTGCTGTCAGGCGGCGGCGGCCTGACCTCGACGACCGCCGACTATCTGCGTTTTTGCGACATGCTGCAAAATAAAGGCGCGCTGAACGGCAAACAGGTGCTGGGACGTAAGACGGTGGAGTTCATGACCCGTAACCACCTGCCCGGCAGCATGGCCGATATGGGCCAGCCCCGCTTCAACAATGGCCATATGGGCGCCGGCCTAGGCTTCGGTCTGGGGTTCGCCGTGGTGCTCGACCCCGCCCTGGCACAAACTCAGGGCTCCGCGGGCGAGTACTTCTGGACCGGCATGGCGAACACCCAATTCTGGATCGATCCCCAGGAGGACATGAGCGTCATCCAGATGGCTCAGCTCATGCCGTCTTCGCTGTTACCCTTGCGCCGCGATCTACGCTCGCTGGTCTATCAGGCACTGGTCGAGTAACGCCGACGACGCTAGCCCATGATAACGAACTCCCGTGCAGGCCAGCTGCAGAAGGATGTTTCACCATAGCAGCGCTGGGCCCCTTGTGGGTAATAATCTCCATAAGCCGTCAGTGCGGTCCCACGGTCACCGCCCTCGCGCGCCCGCGAGACGCGAGACGCGAGACGCGAGACGCGAGAACAGGCACTCGCGCAACGCGCCACGCCGGCGCAAGTCGAATCCGCACAACCGGCGCAGCAGCGTATCGGCATTGAGCCGCTCCACCAGGGCAGCGGTCCCGGACAAGCCCAGCACCGCTTCAGCGACGAACGCACGTGCCAACGCCACGCGCTCGCGCGGCGGTCGTCCCACCAGGCCATGCGCCGACGGTACGAACCGCTCGATCTTCACGCATTCCCGGATGCGCAGCAGGCGTGACATCGTCGGCGTCAGCGATGCAGAAACATCCGCTTCGACCAAGGGCAGCAACGGGTGCTGAAAATGATGATGGAATTGCGTCAAACGCCCGCGCAGGGCAGTATTATTCGGCGGGTGTGGTTGCTGTTTTGAGACCACAATCATGCCTTCGATGACGATACCCGCTCCACTCTTTTTGCGCCGTTGCGAGCAGGCAGAAATTCACTGGCGCCGGGGTGTTTTGCAAGAGCCTCGAGAGTTACCGCGAACGCTACGGCATCGAAGACGTTGAGGAAATGCTCGCGACATTTCGCCCCATCCTCGAGCGCTGGACACAACTGGTGGACGCGGTGGAATTCGAGGAAGACCTGACGAAGCTCTACTGGGATCAGGTCTACTCCACGGTGGACGTTGAGAACTATGGCCTTTAATCGAACAAAAACAAGATAAGGAGATTCAGCCAATGTACCTGACTCAACCTTTGCACAAGGCCCTTCAGGAAGCCCCCGGCAGGACCGCAACCGTGTACGGCGACCGCCGCCAAAGTTACCGCGAATTTGTATCCCGCGTTGCCCGGCTGGCGGCGGGGCTTAAGACGCTGGGCCTGAAGACCGGCGACCGGGTGGCGATCCTGAGCCTGAACTCGGACCGCTACGCCGAATCCATCTACGCCACTTTCTGGGCCGGAGGCGTTATTAACCCGGTGAACATCCGCTGGAGCCCGGCGGAGATCATCTACTCCCTCGACGACTGCGAGAGCAGCTTCCTGATCGTGGACGATGCCTTCAGCCCCATGATCGGCCCGCTGAGGGAAGGATCGAAATCCCTGCGCACGGTGATTTTCGCCGGGGATCAGGAAGCTCCGGAAGGTAGCCAGAACTTCGAGGCACTGATCCGGGACAGCGAGGAAACCGAGGACGCCCTGCGCAAGAACGATGACCTGGCGGCGGTCATGTATACCGGCGGCACCACCGGCAAACCCAAGGGCGTGATGCTCAGCCACATGAATCTGTTTTCCAACGGGCTGGGGTCCCAGGCAGTGGCCAATATGCCCCTGCAGTCGGTGACCCTCCACGCGGCACCCACCTTTCACGTGGCCGGCACCGGCCTGATTCTGCAGGCGACCGCACGCCACAGTACCAACGTGATCATCCCCATGTTTGACCCCAGAGCCGTACTGGAGGCTATACAGAACGAGAAGGTGATCGAGACCTTCCTGGTGCCCACCATGTTGCGCATGGTCCTGGCGCATCCTGAGTTCCGGAACTACGACCTTAGCAGTCTGCAGCACATGATGTACGGCGCCTCACCCATGGACAGCACCCTGCTCAAACGAGCACGGGAAGCGATGCCGCAGGCGGGCTTCCTGCAGAGCTACGGCATGACCGAGCTGGCCCCCACGGTGACCATGCTTACCAAGGACTGGCACAGCGACGAAGGTTTCGAGAGCGGCAAGATGATGTCCGCCGGCCAGCCTCTGCCCATGGTGGAGATTCGCATTGTGGATACGGACGACAATCCCGTGCCCCATGGCACCCGGGGCGAAATCGTAGCCCGGGGCCCGGTGGTTATGCAGGGTTACTGGAATAAGCCGGAGCAGACCGCCGATGCCCTGCGTAATGGCTGGATGCATACCGGTGACGCCGGCTACATGGACGATGACGGGTTTGTCTACGTGGTGGACCGCATCAAGGACATGATCGTCACCGGCGGTGAGAACGTGTACTCCGCCGAGGTGGAGGAAGCCGTGTTGCAGATACCCCAGGTAGCCCAGTGCGCGGTGATAGGTGTGCCCGACGATGACTGGGGTGAGCGGGTCCATGCCACCGTGGTTCTGCAGGAGGGTGAAGACCTGACCCTGAATGACCTGATGGCCCACTGCAAGACCCTGATCGCCAACTACAAGGTCCCCCGCAGCCTGGACATTCGGGACGAACTGCCCCTGTCCCCCACTGGCAAACTGCTCAAGTACAAGCTGCGAGAGGAACACTGGGCAGACCGCAACAGGAAAGTCAGCTAACGACGTGATACCGGCACACAATTGTCTCCTACTGATAACAACAAGAAAACCGGAGTAACCCATGATCAACCTTAAAAGTCCCATCGCCGGCTTCTCGGCCGGTGTAGTACTTACCTCCCTCGTGGCCGTCGACAATCTGGCGGCACGGGAATTGAGCTTTGCCTCAGGCGCCACCCCCAACTCTATCGGCTCCAAGAGTATCGAAGTCTTTTCCGATGTCCTGAATGATCGTAGCGGCGGTGAGCTGTCGGTGAAGCCGTATATGCAGTCCCTGCTGAGCTTTATGGAAACCCCACCGGGCCTGCGGGACGGCATGGCGGATTTCGGGGCTGTATTGACCCCCTATTTCCAGACCGAGTTTCCCAGCACCGTCATGCTGACCGAGCTGACCATGCTGCTGGAACTGGACAACACCTCGGCCCGTGAGGCGACCTACGCCTTCGGCGGCACCATTTCTGAGTATGTGTTCAACAATTGCCCCGAGTGCCAGGAGGAATATCGCAACAACAATCAGGTCTTCCTCGGCATCTCCGGCAGTACGCCCTATACCCTGATCTGCAACGAGCCGGTAGCCACTCGAGAGCAGATCCGCGGCAAACGTATCCGCAGCGGCGGCCCCCAATGGTCCCGTTGGGTGGAGGCCATGGGTGCATCACCGGTTTCCATGGCGGTGAACGAGGTCTACGAGGGCCTGGGCCAGGGCGTGCTGGATTGCACCGCCCACAACCTGCCCGACCTGACCAACTTCAATTTTATCGAGGTCACCACCGACGTCACCCTCGGGGTTCCCGGAGGGATTTTCGGCGGCATAGCCACCCATATGAATGCGGATGCCTGGACGGGACTTTCAGCTGACCAGCGGAAGGACGTGCTCTACGCGTCCGCGGCCCTGGCTGCCAAGATTGCGCGACTCTATGTGGAAGAGCACGAAGAAAACCGGGCCCTGATCGAGGAGAAAGAGGGCATCACGGTTCACCAGGCAGGAGATGAACTCAAGGCGGCCACCCGCAGTTTCATCCAGAACGACATCGCAACCATCGCCCAGCGGTACCAGGAAAACAGCGGTCTTGAGCGTTCGGACGAGATGATCAATGAATTCCGCGAGATTCTTACCCGCTGGGTGACGCTGGTCAAGGACGTGAAGACGCAGGAAGAGCTTCAGCAACTGTACTGGGACCAGGTCTATTCAAAGGTTGACGTCACCCAGTACGGCCTGTAACCCGCCAGGCCAGTTCCGGTTGCAACCAATCGGCGAGCCGGGCTTTGACTGACTAGACGATCGGGGTCCTGCCCGTAAATCGTCGAATCAGACGAAGCCCGGATTTTGCGTTCCGGGCCACGCTGTTCTGACCTCTTTCCCAACACCCAGGCCCAATCATAACTGCGCCAGGAGACGCACCATGCACGGACTCATGCAGGACCAACCCCTGCTCATTCCATCACAACTGGAGCACGCAGCCACCTTCCATCTCGACTCGGAGATCGTGTCCAAAACCGTGGAAGGCCACATTCACCGGACCAATTACGGGGGAAGTTTCCACCCGGTCAAAAAGGTCGCCAATGCCATCAGGACCATGGGCGTGGAATTCCAGGACCGGGTCGGCACCCTCGCCTGGAAAACCCATAGTGGCGCCGGTACCAGGTCCAGACTCTGCGGTGGCGGTTATATCAGGTGGCGGGGCGGATTGTGCGCGATGCCGGCCAACTGATTCTGAAGAGCAGCGAGCCGATGCGGGCGTTGTACCAGGCGGTGCGGGAACGTAGCCGGGAAACGGCCAGGAGCGGCATACCCTGGACGCCGCCGGAAGGAAGGCAGTCGGAGTCCTGTCCAGGCGGTCGCGCCAGGGTCGTCTGCGCCTGGTGATTGGCCTTTTGCGCCTAGAGGACAACAGTTCGTCGAAACAGGGCAAAAGGGCTCGGCCTTGGCGCAAACCCAGCCTTGCCCTGACCGCTTGCGGACCTCTGAGGCCCGGTATTTGGCCCCTGCGCCAATGGCGATCGCGGATTTTGAGCCAGTGTTTCACACATGCGGATCAGCAGTGCTGAACTTCACCACTCCACCCAATCAAATCAACGACAAGGCTGGGTCGCTGGTTTAATCTGATCTCATCGCGCCTTGGCGAAGCTGGCCCCAAAAAAATCTCAGAGGGATGAAAATATGCCGGAACATGATCTGCAGTCACAGCTTGCGGAGCTGCGTAGTCAGCTAGCCTCGGACGCTCCGCTTACGGAAGAAGAGCGCGCGTCGCTGCAACTGATTGCTCAGGAGATCGAGCTGCGCCTGGCCAACCAGGGCATAGTCGATCATCAGAACGATTCACTGGTCGATGGCGTCAACCTGGCGGTCGAGCGTTTCGAAGTCAGCCACCCCAATACGGCAATGACGCTGCGCAACATCATGCAAACATTGGCGAACATGGGCATCTGAGCGCAATCTGCTCGAGCCAGCAGAGCGTGGATGGGTCCACGCTCTGCGACCACAGCGTTTATTGCCGAACCTGCCGGCCATTGGCTGGCAATAGGTCGTGGGTGCTGCGATAGGGATTGATATCCAGCCCGCCGCGACGCACATAGCGTGCATGAACGCTCAATCGATCAGGTGTCAGCACGCGCTGCAAGTCGAGGAAGATCCGCTCAACGCACTGTTCATGAAAGTCCGCATGTTGGCGAAAGCTCACCAGATAGGCGAGCAGGCTGCCATGGGCCAGCGCGGCGCCCCGATATTCGATCACCACTGTGCCCCAGTCCGGTTGCCCGGTGACGGGGCAGTTGGATTTCAGCAGGTGACTGTAGACGCACTCTTCGACCTGACGCCCAGAGTCGCTGCGTAGTAGCTCGGGGCGCGGTGAATCATAGTCTTCGAGGGTGACATCCAGATCATCGATACAAATCCCGTCTAGCGCTGCAATCCCCTCTTCAGCGACTTCGTCCAGCGTCCGCAGGCGAACGCCAACAGGCTTGCCGGCCGCAGCGGACAGATCCCTGACCATTATTTCGACGAGCGCCTGGCGGCTCTCGAATACCGACTGGTTCAGTGAGTTCAGATAGAGCTTGAAGGACTTGGATTCGATGATGTTGGGCGAGTCCGCCGGAATGCTGAATTCACCGATGGCCACCACCGGCTTGCCGGACGGCAGCAGCCAGGACAGCTCGTAGCAATTCCAGATATCGACGCCGCAATAGGGCAAGGTGTCGGCAGTCAGCCCCAGCTCGGCCCACTTCGGTGCGCGGGGGATAGGAAAGAGTTGCTCAGGACTGTAGGTCGCAACATAGGCGCTGGATTTACCCAGCGGGGACAGTTCGGCGGGGTGCTGCATGACGGGAACCTGTACGAAAAACGACCGCAAGTGTAGCGGTTCCCGCCCGGTTTACCATGGCCCGGCCGCCGTTTGCTCCCGAACGGTCAGCCGCTTGACCTAAAACTACTGGCGCATGCCTCGGCCGCTCTTGAGCAAGTGAATGCACCACAGGTACATGCATACTGCCGCCACCGCCATGAAACTGATGGCGATGCCGATACGGATATCCGAGACGCCCAGGATGCCGTAACGGAACGCGTTGACCATGTGCAGGATGGGGTTGGCCAGCGACAGCGTCTGCCAGAACGGCGACAGCAGGTTGATCGAATAGAACACGCCGCCCAGATAGGTCAGCGGAGTCAGCACGAAGGTTGGAATGATCGAAATGTCATCGAAGTTGCGTGCGAACACCGCATTGATGAAGCCACCGAGCGCGAAAATCGTCGAGGTCAGCGTAATCACGAGCAGCGTGACGCCGAGGTGATGCACCTGCAGATCGGTGAAGAACATCGACAGCAGCGTCACGATCAACGCAACCGCTAGCCCGCGGGTAATACCGCCGAGGGCGAAGCCGATCAGAATCACGTGAGGCGACACTGGCGAAACCAGCAGCTCTTCGATGGATCGCTGGAACTTGCTGCTGAAGAAGCTGGAAACCACGTTGCTATAAGAGTTGGTGATCACCGACATCATGATCAGCCCTGGCACGATGTACTCCATGTACGTGAAGCCACCCATTTCGCCGATCCGCGCGCCGATGAGATTTCCAAAGATGACGAAGTACAGGACCATGGTGATCGCCGGGGGCAGCAATGTCTGCGGCCAGATGCGTGTGTAGCGGCGGATCTCGCGATGAACAATAGTCTGCAACGCGACCAGGTTGGGCCGAAATTCCGCGTTCATTTGGCCACCTTCGGCAGGTTGTTTTCCACCATCGAAACGAAAAGTTCTTCCAGCCGGTTGGTCTTGTTGCGCAAGCTCAGCACTTCGATGCCCTGCGCTGAAAGCAGGCGGAACAGATCGGTCACGCCCTGGCTCTTGTCCACCTGTACCTCCAGGGTGTGGTGGTCGACCAGACGCGCCGGGTAGGCGCCCAGCTCCGGCGGCACCAGTTGCGATTCCTTCAGGTCCAGCAGGAAGGTCTCGACATGCAGCTGTTTTAACAGTTCTCGCATGCTGGTGTTCTTGACGATCTTTCCATGGTCGATGATGCCGATGTTGCGGCACAGCTGCTCGGCCTCTTCCAGATAATGGGTGGTGAGGATGATGGTGATGCCTTCACGGTTCAGTTCGGTGAGGAACGACCACATCGAGCGGCGCAGCTCGATGTCAACACCCGCGGTCGGCTCGTCGAGAATCAGCAGCTGCGGTCGGTGAATCAGCGCGCGGGCAATCATCAGCCGCCGCTTCATACCGCCAGACAGCATGCGCGATGACACATCGCGCTTGTCCCACAGCCCCAGCTGGTTGAGGTACTGCTCGGCGCGCTCCTTGGCGACCTTTGCGGGAATGCCGTAGTAACCGGCCTGGGTGACGAGAATGTCGAAAGCCTTCTCGAACTGGTTGAAGTTGAATTCCTGTGGCACCACACCCAAGCAACGCTTGAGCCCGGATGGGTCGCGGTCAAGGTCGTGGCCGAACACATTGACCGTGCCGCCGGTCTTGTTCACCAGCGTCGAAAGAATGCCGATGGTGGTGGACTTGCCAGCCCCGTTGGGGCCCAGCAAGGCAAAAAAATCGCCTTCAGCCACATCCAGATCAATACCCTTGAGCGCCTCGAAGCCGTTTCCGTAAACCTTGGTCAACTGCCGGATGGACAGAGCAGTACTCATATAAGAATGCACACAACGCGGAGAAAGATTCAGAATAGATAAGGGCGCGGTGAAGCAATTGCAACCGCGCTGCCGCCTGATGGCAGCCGCAGCCCAACGACCTATTCCCGTTTCGCCACGGTCGCGACGAGGCCTACTCTTTGGGATTGGAGCTGTAGGGCCGAACGCGTTCGGCCGTCGCAACCTGCGGCCGATAAATTCGGCCCTACAGGACCCTGGCCGCAGCGGTGACGCGCGTTAGGAGCGATCGCCCCCACAGTTTCACTGCGCCTGGAGAAAGTCATTCCAGAACTCACTATCCCCGCTCCGGTCACTATCTGAAACCAAACGCGTCGTCCTGTCCCTTCACCCTGCACTCCTCGAAAGCCTATGCTCAAGAAGGACGCCATTCGACTAACAAGGAAAACCACATGACCCTGCTCTGGCTGCTCGTGTTACTCATCGGCATCGCCGTGATTGCTCACTTACGGGTTTCCCCCGTCCCCGCGCTGGCTATCGTTGCGGCTTATCTGGTTCTTATGGGCGCGGCCGAGGAGACGCCGGCCTGGCTGATGGTCATCCTCTGGCTGGTGCTGATTGCCGTCGCGGTGCCTTTACTGGTGGCCGATCTGCGCATCAAGTATTTCAGCGGCCCCATGTTCGACTGGTTCAAAAAGGTCCTGCCGCCTATCTCCGACACCGAGCGTGATGCCATTGACGCTGGCACGGTCTGGTGGGACGGACAGCTGTTCAGCGGCAAACCGGATTGGGACGTGCTGCTGGGCTATCCAAAGGCCGTGCTTACCGAAGAAGAACAAGCCTTTGTCGATGGCCCGACGGAAACCCTGTGCGCCATGGTCAGCGACTGGGAGATCGGCCAGCGCATGGACCTCCCTCAGGAAGCGTGGGATTACATCAAGGCAGAAGGCTTCTTTGCGCTCATCATTCCCAAGGAATACGGCGGCAAAGGCTTTTCCGCCTACGCCCACTCACAGATCGTCATGAAGCTGGCCACCCGCAGCGGCGACCTGGCGACCACCGTGATGGTGCCCAACTCCCTCGGCCCGGCCGAGCTGTTGATGCACTACGGCACCGACGAGCAGCGCAACCATTACCTGCCACGCCTGGCCAGTGGCACCGACATTCCCTGCTTCGCCCTGACCGGACCCTATGCCGGCTCCGACGCCGGCGCAATGAACGACAGTGGCGTGATCTGCCGCGGCCAATGGAAAGGCGAAGAGGTGCTCGGGCTGCGTCTGAACTGGGAGAAGCGCTACATCACCCTCGGCCCGGTCGCCACGCTACTCGGTGTCGCCTTCAAGACTTACGACCCGGAGCACCTGCTAGGGGACGAGGAAGAACTGGGCATCAGTCTGGCGCTGATTCCGACCGATACGGCTGGCGTCGAGATCGGCCGCCGTCACCTGCCCCTGGGCGCGGCGTTCATGAACGGCCCGAACTGGGGTAAAGATGTGTTCGTGCCCCTGGACGCGATCATTGGCGGGCGCGACATGATCGGCAAAGGCTGGATGATGCTGATGAACTGCCTCTCGGTCGGGCGTTCGATCTCACTACCGGCTACCGGTGCCAGTGCGGCCAAGACCTGCAGCTACGTCAGCGGGCGATACGCGCAGATCCGCGAGCAATTCAACGTACCGCTGTCGGCATTCGAAGGTATCCAGGAACCGCTTGCGCGAATCGGCGGCAACGCCTGGTTGATGGACAGCGCGCGGATTCTGACCGCCAACGCGGTCGACCTGGGGGAAAAGCCGTCGGTGCTTTCGGCCATCCTCAAATATCACCTCACCGAGCGCGGCCGCGAGTGCATCACCGATGCCATGGATATCCACGGCGGCAAGGGCATCATCATGGGACCGAACAACTACCTCGGCCGCATGTGGTTGTCGGCGCCCATTTCGATCACGGTCGAAGGCGCGAACATTCTCTCGCGCAACCTGATGATCTTCGGCCAAGGCGCAATCCGCTGCCATCCATTCGTGCTTCGCGAAATGGAACTGGTCCATGAGCCTGACCGCGATGCCGCCATCAAGAAGTTCGATACGCTGCTGATGCAGCATATCGGCTTCGCCGTCAGCAACACGGCTAGCACGCTGGTACTGGGTCTGACCTTCGGACTGTTCGGGAAGGCGCCGGGCAACCAACTGACCCGACCGTATTTCCGATCCCTGGACCGGATTGCAGCGGCATTCGCGATGCTCGCCGACCTGTCCATGATGTTGCTCGGCGGCGAGCTCAAGCGCCGTGAACGGCTCTCGGCGCGCCTGGGTGATGTGCTCAGCCACCTGTATCTGGCGTCGGCAGCGCTCAAGCGCTACCACGACCTTGGTCATCCGGCCGAGCAAGCGCCGCTACTGCGCTGGGCGCTGGAAGACTGCCTGTACAAAGCCGAGCAAGCCCTCGCCGACACGCTGGCCAACTTCCCCAACCGCCTGCTCGGTGGCCTATTGAAGGTATTGGTGTTTCCCTTTGGCGCTCGCCACAAGGGACCGTCAGATTTGCTGGATACGGAAGTCGCCGGCATTCTCGGGCGTCCGGAAGGCGACCCCGCCTTGGAGCAGATCCTGGAGGGCGTCTACCGCCCACATGGTCAGGACGAAGCCTTGGGTGCGCTGCGAGACGCGTTCGACACCCTGGCGGCCGCCCAGCCACTGCAGAAGAAGCTGCACAAAGCGCTCAAGGCGGGCGATTTCAAGCCCACTGCAGGCGAGGATCCGATCAGCGCAGCCCTCGCCGCTGGCGTATTGGATGCCGCCGAAGCGCAGCAGCTCACCGCTGCAGAGGCGGCGCGCCGCAAGGTCATCAGCGTGGATGATTTCGACAAGGAGCCGTTGGAGCTAACCGAAGGCATGGTTCGCTAGCTACTGCTGGCGACTCGTTTACTACCGACCCTATGGTCTCTGCCAAGCGTCGCGCGCAACACGCGGCGCTTGGCAAGCCACCTTTCCAACCAATGTCTGTCGCCCTGCAGGCAGCACCGTCAGCTAATGCCGGCTCCAGGTGAGAGCGCCCCGCCTTCTTCAAGGCACGTGACCACGCCGCAGCAATCCGACCTGCGTACCGAACCCAGTCCCACCACTCGAGTCAACTAGACACGTCCCCAATCAATCCGCGCACCTCTATAATCGAGCGCCCAACCCGACACAGGTGAACCATGGCCAATCCTTATCACGATCACAACCTGGCACTTCTGGCCCATCTGCGTGGCATCCTGCTTGCCATGGGTGAAACCGAACAGGTTTCGGAAGAAAGCCATGCGTTGTTTCTCGAGCGGTTCGACGAGCTGATCATGAACCTTCAGAACGTGCCGGAAGAACGGCACATGGGCCAGGACATGATCTGCCAGGTCTTCCACCGCTATCCGCAGATTGCCCATCTGGTCCCGCGAGATCTGCTCTGGTACTTCGGTGGGGATTGCTTGCACTTCATGCCGGACGAAGAGATCGAAATCTTCCAGCGGCTCGAAGAGCGCCGCTATGAAGCGGAGCAGAACGACGAGCCCTTCGACTGGAACATGGAAAGACAACTGATGAGCATGCCGGAACAGAGCCCTCGGCACTAAGCCCCTCCCCCAGATCGCCGTCTTACCAGGGCTTGGGCGCTCTACCGAGCCGAACGGCTGGGCGCCGATTTCTTACCGGCTGGAGCAGGGCCGCCGCAATCCCATGCGCGCGGCTCGCCTTCTGACTTTACGGTTGGTTGGCTGCCTCGGCAGCCTTGATCAGGTCCTTGCCAATGTCGTTCTCGAACTTGTCCCACACCGGTCGCATGGCTTCACGCCACTTGGCACGCTGCTCGGGGGTCAGTTCGATGACCTCGCTGGTGCCGGCCTTTTCGATCGCCTGGCGCGCTTCACGGTTGAGGTCGCCGGCCTGCTTGTTCACCGCGACGGTCACTTCTTCCATCACTTTTTCCAGTTCGCTGCGTACATCCGCCGGCAGCCCATTCCAGAACTCGGTGTTGATGATCACCATGTAGTCGATCACGCCGTGGTCGGAATGAGTAAAGTACGGCTGCACTTCATGCACCTTCTGGCTGTAGTAATTCGACCAGGTGTTCTCGGTGCCGTTGACCACGCCGGTCTGCAGGCCCTGATAGACCTCGGCGAAGCTCATCTTGCGCGGGTTGGCGCGAATGGCCTTGAACTGCTCTTCCAGCACATTGGAGGCCTGTACGCGGAATTTCAGGCCGCGCGCATCGCTCGGCTCGCGCAGCGGCTTGTTTGCCGACAGCTGCTTCATCCCGTTGTGCCAGTAGGCCAGGCCGGTGATGTTCTTGTCCTTCATGCTGTTGAGTAGCTGCTTGCCCTCGGGGCTGGCCTGGAAGCGGTCGACCGCCTCAATGTTGTCGAACAGGAACGGCAAATCGAAAATCTGGATCGCCTTGCTGTAATGTTCGAATTTCGCCAGCGAAGGCGCCAACATATGCACGTCACCGAGCAGCAATGCCTCCATCTCCTTACCGTCGCCGAACAGCGAGGAGTTGGGATACACCTCGACCTTCACCTTGCCGGGCAGGCGCTCCTCGGCCAGCTTCTTGAACAGCAGAGCGCCCTGCCCCTTGGGCGTTTTGTCCGCCACGACATGGGAGAACTTGATGAGAATGGGATCGGCGGCCTGGGCAAGGCCGAAGACGGAGAGAGAGAGCGCACAGGCGAGCGCTTTGAGGCTGATTCGCATGGGTAGTACCCCTTTTGTTTTTGTCGGTTAGTGCATATTCCGGGCGAAGTGGTCAGGGGACCGCTTGCCCGGCGCGTTGTAGCAGGCGGCGGGCACGACCGAGCACCGGAGCATCGACCATTTGTCCGTCCACCACGAAGACCCCATCGCCGGACGCGCCGGCCGTGAGGACACGTTGTGCCCAGGCCAGTTCCTCGGCGCTGGGCATCAGCGTTTCGTGCACCACAGCCACCTGGCTGGGGTGGATGCACAGCAGCCCGCCAAAGCCCATGTCACGGGCGTCGGCAGCGAACTGGGCGAGACCATGCAAGTTCTTGATATCCGGAAAAACGCTGTCAAGCGGCGGCGCCAAACGCGCCAGCCGTGAATACAGTAACAGTGCATAGCGCGCCTGATCGAGGATACGTTCGGCGCCCGGCGTGCCACTGGCAAGCCCCAGATCCAACCCCAGATCCAGCGCGCCGAAGGACAGCCGCTCGACGCCTGCGGCGGCGGCGATTTCCGCCAGCGCAGCCAGCCCGCGGGCGCTTTCGATGATCGGCCAGACCGGCTTGCCACAGGCTGCTGCGTCCGCCACCTGGGCGGCGCTTTCGACCTTGGGCAAGAGCACGCCGGTCACGCCGGCATGGGCCGCGCAAACCTTCAGGTCTTCGGCCTGCTGCGCATGTCCCGCCGCATTGATGCGCACCAGTACATGCGCAGACGGATCGGCAGCAAGAAAGGCGTCCAGATGGTTTCGCGCCGCAGCCTTGAGGTTTTCCGCAACGGCATCCTCGAGATCGACGATCACCGCATCGGCACCGGACGCCAGGGCCTTGGGGATTCGATCTGGGCGAGTGGCAGGGACGAACAGTGCGGTGCGCACAATGCTTGGGGTCATGGCAATCTCGTTTTATCTATTGGCTCATACGCACCCGCAGCAACACCGCTCTGGCAGGAGCGAGCCTGCTCGCGAACAGGCGGCTGCATCATGACGGTCGGATCGCCAGCAAGCTGGCTCCTACACGCGACGGGCTCGTTCAGGCCTGTCACACCGCTCCCTGCTCGTGCAGGCGCTGTATGTCGTCCGGCCCATAGCCCAGTTCCGCCAGCAGCGCATCGGTGTGTTGGCCGAGCGCGGGGATGGGGTCCATACGCGGCGTGAATGCGGCGTTACGCCCCGGCGGCAACAATGCGGGCAGTCGCCCGGATGGGCTGTCCACTTCGCTCCAGCGCTGGCGGGCCTTGAGCTGTGGATGAGCCCAGACACCGGCCATATCGTTGACGTGAGCGTTGGCGATGGAGGCCGCCTCGAGGCGCTCGATCACCTGTTCGTCGGTGAGGGTCGAGAAGGTCTCGATGATGATGGCGCGCAGTACCTCGCGGTTTTGCGAGCGCTTGAAATTGGCGGAAAAGCGCTCGTCATCCGCCAATCCAGGTTGCAGCAGCACCTTGTCGCAGAACATCTGCCATTCGCGCTCGTTCTGCAAGCCCAGCATGACGGTGCCGCCGCCCCCGGTGGGAAAAGGGCCGTAGGGATAGATAGTGGCATGCGCGGCGCCGGCACGCGGTGGCGGTGCCGCGCCTTCATAGGCGTAATACAGCGGATAGCCCATCCACTCCACCAGGCTTTCCAGCATGGACACGTCGATGCGGCTACCCTCGCCCGTCTTGTCACGCAGCATCAATGCCGAAAGCACCCCGGTATAGGCATACATGCCGGCAGCGATGTCGGCGATGGAACAACCGGCCTTGGCCATCTCGGTCTCACCCGGACCACCGGTGACGGAGAGAAATCCCCCCTCACTCTGGATCAGCAGGTCGTAGGCCTTCTTCTGTTCGTAGGGGCCGCCTTCGCCGTAGCCGGAAATGTCGCAGACAATCAACCTCGGGAAGCGCTCGTGCAGCGCCTCGAATGACAGGCCCATGCGCGCCGCAGCGCCGGGGGCGAGGTTCTGCACCAGCACGTCGGCCTTTGCCAGTAGCTGATCGAGCACTTCACCGGCGGCGCCCTGCTTGACGTCGAGGGTCAGGCTTTCCTTGGAGCGATTGGTCCAGACGAAGTGCGAGGCCAGACCGTCCACCCGTTCGTCATAACCCCGGGCGAAATCACCGGAACCAGGGCGCTCGATCTTGATCACCCGCGCGCCGAGGTCCGCCAGTTGGCGCGTGCAGAACGGCGCAGCAATGGCGTGTTCGAGGCTGACCACGGTGATGCCATCGAGTGGGCGGGGCTTGGCTGTTTTGTCATTCATGTTTTCTTCCTGCAATCTCGGTCATGCCAAGCGCTCGTAAACGTGCATGACACTTCTTGTAGGGTGGGCTTCAGCCCACCGGAGCATGTCACCCGGTGGTGGGCTGAAGCCCACCCTACGAGTATGCAATCTCGGTTTAGCCCGGCGTGGTTGCATACACATGGCTTCTTCGTATTGCCCGTAGGCCTCGCGTCAGGCCAGAACCCCAAGGTCCTCGATCTCGCGCAACCGCCAGGTCTTCTCGATCAGTCCGCCCGCCTCGTCGTCGCTGCGCGCCCCCGAGAACTGCACCAGCCGACGGAATTTGTCCTCCAGCTCGGCGCGATCGAGGGTGTTACCTGGATCGCCCTTGGGTTCGTCGATCGCCCCGAGCAGGGTCCGGCCGTCAGTGGTGTTCACCTCGACCCGGCCCAGCCAGCGCGCCGGATAGGCGCCGTCGACCTCTGCATCGAGCCGCATCGAGACCTTGTCGCGAAATGCCGCAACGGCCGGGTCGGTCAAGGCGAGGGAATGAAACTCGGGCAGCCCGGCCTTGCCATGCACGGCGATCAACCCGAGCACCGTGCCCATGGAAAACTTCGCCTGGTGCACGCTTTGCGGCACCGTTACCCGGCCGAGCACGTCGATCGCGCCCTGATGCACGCGGGTGGTGACGCTGGAAATATCCTCGGCGCACAGCCCTTCACGCTGCATCAGTTCCAACAGCGCATCGGCTGCCGGGTGCGTATGACGGCACGACGCGTGATACTTGAACGAGGTTTCCGCCAGTGCCCAGCGCGTGCCGAGACGGTCTGATAGCCGGCTCGGGTCGGCATCGCTGGACATACCGGCGGCCATCCCCTGCTCGCCTTCAAGAATGTTCTGCGCGCCGGTCAGGCCGTCCGCCGTCAGGTAGGCCGCCAGCAGCCCATCAGCGGCGGCCTTGGCCGTGTGCAGCTGTTTGGAGTCGGCGGCGTCGCGGAGAAACTCCCAGAGCCCCGCAGCCTGAGTGCCGGCACTGCCCAGCAAATGGGTGAACTGGTGCTGATCGAAATCCAGCAACTTGCCCACCGCCACCGCCGCGGCAAGGGTGCCGACCGTGGCGGTGGTATGAAAGATGCGGTAGTGCGAGCGACCCAGGAACTCCCCGATACGGATACCCGCCTCGTAGCCGGCGACCGACGCCAGCAGCAGTTCGCGGCCGGTTTTGCCGAGATCCTGCGCGGCAGCCAGCGCGGCAGGGAACACCACCGTTGCTGGGTGCAACACCGAGCTGTTGTGCAGGTCATCCTGCTCGACCAGGTGAGAACTCGCGCCGTTCACCAGTGCGGCAAAATAGGCCGAGCTGCCGGAACGATTGACGAAAATCCGTGCCGGGCCATCAGCCGGGCCCATCCGGGCGGCATAGTGCTCGAACAATGGGATTGGATGGGAGCCCGCGCTGGCCAGCGCCGAGCCGAGCCAGTCAAGAAAGAGGTCTTCGGTGCGCGCCAGCACCGCATCGGGGAGCTGCTCGTAACGCAGCCCGGCGAGGAATTCGGTGAGCGCCTGGGTGTGTTGACTCATGACGCGGCCTCCAGCGAGTTGGCCAATGGATTGGAAAGTTCGATGAGATTGAAATCGGGATCGCGGACGTACACCGAGCGGATCGGGCCCGTCGCGCCGGTGCGCTGCACCGGTCCCTCGACGATCGCCACGCCTAGGCGCTCGAGATGCGCAACGACCTCGTCCAGCGGCGTGGCAACGATGAAGCAGAGATCCGCCGAACCCGGCGTTGGCCGTTCAGCCTTGGGCTCGAATTCGCGACCGGCCTGGTGCAGGTTGATCTTCTGCTGGCCGAAGGCCAACGCCTTGCGCCCTTCACCGAAGCTCACCGCCTGCATGCCAAGCACGCGACGGTAGAAATCTTCGGTAGCCGCGAGATCGCGGACGGTCAGGACGAGGTGATCGAGGTGGTTGATCTGCATGACACCGCTCCTCCGTTGACGTTTTGCCCGCGTAAGTGGGCTGAAGCCCACCCCCGATTGGCCGGTGGATTTGTGGGCCGGTAAGGTGAGAAACCGCGAAGCGTTTTCCACGGATCAAACGCCTACGTGAGCCATCAGAACGAACGCGGCAGTTCGAGCAAGTGCTCGGCCACGTACGACAGGATCAGGTTGGTGGAGATCGGCGCCACCTGATACAGCCGCGTCTCGCGGAACTTGCGCTCGACGTCGTATTCGTTGGCGAAGCCGAAGCCGCCGTGGGTCTGCAGGCAGGCGTTGGCTGCCTCCCATGACGCTTTTGCCGCCAGATACTTGGCCATGTTGGCCGCAGCCCCGGCGTTGCGACCGCTGTCGTATTCCTCGCAGGCGCGCCAGCGCATCAGATCGGCCGCCTCGATCTCGATGTGCGCCTCGGCGATGGGGAACTGCACGCCCTGGTTCTGCCCGATGGGCCGACCGAACACCACCCGCTCGCGGGCATAGGCGCTGGCCTTCTCGACGAACCAGCGGCCGTCGCCGATGCACTCGGCGGCGATCAGCGTGCGCTCGGCGTTGAGTCCGTCGAGGATGTAGCGAAAGCCCTTGCCCTCTTCGCCGATCAGGCTGGTGGCTGGAATCTCCAGGTTGTCGAAGAACAGCTCGTTGGTCTCGTGATTGACCATGTTGGCGATCGGCTGCACCGTCAGGCCGTTGCCGATGGCTTCGCGCAGGTCGACGAGGAAGATCGACATGCCCTCGGACTTCTTTTTCACCTCGGCCAGCGGCGTGGTGCGCGCCAGCAGGATCATCAGGTCGGAGTGCTGGATGCGCGAGATCCACACTTTCTGGCCGTTGATCACGTACTTGTCGCCCTGCCTGACCGCAGTGGTCTTGATCTTGGTGGTATCGGTGCCGGTAGTCGGCTCGGTAACACCCATTGACTGCAGGCGCAGTTCGCCGCTGGCCAGCTTCGGCAGGTAAAAGCGCTTCTGCTCGTCGCTGCCGTGTCTGAGCAGGGTGAACATGTTGTACATCTGCCCGTGCACGGTGCCGGAATTGCCACCGCAACGGTTCACTTCCTCAAGGATTACCGAGGCCTCCGCCAGACCGAGCCCCGAGCCACCGTATTCTTCCGGGATCATCGCCGACAGCCAGCCGGCCTGGGTCAGCGCCTTGACGAAGGCTTCCGGGAAGCCCTTCTCTTCGTCGAGCTTGCGCCAGTATTCGGCGGGAAATTCGGCGCAGAGGCCGCGGACACCTTCACGGATGGCGTTCAGCTCTTCGATCTTGTTCGGATTCATCTCGGTTCCTCGATTCTTTTCGTTGTCGCGGCAGACGCAGGGTGGATCACGCTTTACCGATCCACCGCCCGGGTCTTTCGGTGGATGTAAAAACGACATCCACGCCGGTCCTGTCACTCGAATTGCACTTCCGCTTTCTGTGCCAGACCGTTGTGGTCTCCGGCCCATAGCTCGGCCTCGCCCGGCGCAACGATGCGCCCGCCCACCTCGAAAGGCTGCGGCGCGATCAGAGGCCGCAGGCCGCGATAGGTAAGGCGCTTGAGACGCGCCTCCGGATGGGCGCGGCAGAACGCGCGCAGGTTCAGCGTGGCGATCAATGGGCCATGCACGACGAGCCCCGGATAGCCTTCGGCCTCCGTAACGTAGGGCCAGTCGTAGTGGATTCGATGGCCATTGAAGGTGACCGCCGAATAGCGGAACAGCAGCGTCGGGGACGGCGTCACCGCCTCGCGCCAATGGCCGGCGGCCATAGGTTCGCCGCTGCCGGACTTCGGAGGGCTCGGCTCGCGGTAGACGATGTCCTGCTCCTCGCGGATCGCCAGTCGACCGTCCTGCATATAGTCGTGTTGCACGGTGACGAACAGCAGTGCGCCGGTTCGGCCGAGTTTTTCTTCGACCTGTCTGATGGTTGAAATGCGTGTAGCTTCGGCGCCCGCCGTGAGCGGCTCGAAAAACTCGACACGCCCTCCGGCCCACATGCGATTGCGATCGTCCGCCGGTGGCAGGAATCCACCCCTTGCCGGATGGCCGTCTTCCCCCAGACCGCTTTCGGCAATCGGCTGCTGGAAGAAACACCACTGCCACAACGGCGGTAGCCCCTCACCGTGGGCCGGGGTCGCTTCGCCCAGTGTCGCGGCAATTCGCATCAGCAAATTGCGACTGAGCTGGTCATGGACCTCCTCGGTGCGGCCTATCCAGGCGGTTACGTCGGTCATCTCGGGCTCCGGCTGTCTTGTTTGGCGTAGCATGCTATGCATGATGCGTTCCGAGAATTTGCATTTGCTGACAGCAGCGTTCGGCTATGCTGAACGCCGTTTTTCCTCTTTCGAGCGTCTGGTATGCACTTCGATCTGGCCGATCTTCGCCTCTTCATCCATATCGCTGAATCGCCCAGCCTGACCCAGGGCGCACGCCGCGCGCACCTGTCGCCAGCGGCCGCCAGCGCTCGCATCAAGGCGCTGGAAAGCCAGTTCGACAGCCGCCTGCTCTACCGCGACAGCCGCGGTGTCGAGCTGACGCCGGCTGGCCACAAGCTGCTGCAGCACGCACGCCTGATCATGCGTCAGGTCGATTACCTGAAGAGCGAGTTCACCGAATATGGCACCGATTCGGCCGGCCATATCCGCATCTTCGCCAACACCACGGCGGTGACGGAATTTCTTCCCGAGATACTGGCGGGCTTTCTCGCGCAACGCCCCGGCGTGACCGTGGATCTGCAGGAGCGTCTGAGCCGTGACATCGTTCGGGGCGTGTTGGATGGCAGCACAGACATGGGCATCATCGCCGGGCCGGTGCGGGCCGAAGGGCTGCAGATCCTGCATTTCAGCACCGACCGTCTGCTGCTGGCCGTGCCACTCGGCCATCCGTTGTCGGCCGAAAAGCGAGTGACCCTGCGCCAGACCCTGAGCTATCAGCATATTGGTCTGCATGAAGGCAGCACGCTATTGACCTTTCTTCGCGATCAGGTGGAAAAGCTCGGCGGCGCCCTTTCACTGCGGATCCAGCTGTCCAGTTTCGAAGCCGTGTGCCGGATGATCGAGGCCGGCGTCGGCATCGGCATCATCCCGGAATCGGCCGCACGCCGGCACAGCCGCACCATGCAACTGGCGCGGGTCGAACTGGACGAGCCTTGGGCGGTGCGCGAACGCAGCATCCTGATTCGCGACCTGGACGCCTTGCCCGGCAGCGTTCGCGCACTGATCGCAACCCTTCTGCCGGGACAAACCTGAAAATTTGAGCCAAGCTTCGGATACGAACCGGCCAGCCTTGATCCACTGTGCCGTCAGGCTGCAAGCCTTAGCGGACCAAGGCAAGCAGTTGCAAGTGCGTCGCTGGAAATAGCGCTTCGCTTTGAATCCTCGGGCTAAAATGCTGCCAAAGCTGCATGCACCGCACCCGTCTGCGATCATTTATTAACGATATTTTAGGTACTTACAAGTTATAACGGCAGGCAGCCCGTGGTAGGGCAGCCTGCTATCACGGATTTACTTGCTTAGGGTTGTTTGCCGATGACGTCCATACTAGCCCCCATCAGCTCGCTGCTGGGCGGCGTTGCATTCCTCCTTCTCGGCCATGGATTGCTGAACACGCTGCTGACGCTGCGCGGCATCGAAGAAGGCTACTCCACTGGGTTGATCGGCCTGCTGATGTCCGGCTACTTCGCCGGTTTTCTGGTCGGCACCTGGCTGGCGCCTTCGCTTATCCGGCGCATCGGCCATATCCGAACCTTCGCTTTCTATGCCGCCCTGGCCTCGGTGACCGTGCTGCTTCACGTGCTGATCGTGAATCCATGGGTGTGGTTGATGCTGCGCCTGATGTACGGCGTGGCCCTGGTCACGCTGTACATGGTTATCGAGAGCTGGCTCAACGCCCAGGTCAGCGGCGAAAAACGCGGTCAGGTGTTTGCCCTGTACATGGCCGTCAACCTTGGCTCGCTGGCGGCCGCTCAGCAATTGCTGAGCCTCGACAGCCCCATGAACTTCACGCTGTTTGCGCTGGCCGCAATCCTGATCTGCACCGCGCTGATGCCGATTACCCTGACACGCCAGGCACAGCCCGCACAGCCCGACATGCCGGCTACCGACCTGTTGCAGTTGGCTCGAATCGCCCCGCTGCCGCTGATGGCCGCCGGGATCTCCGGCCTGACGCTTGGAGGATTCTGGGGGCTGGCGCCGGTTTACGCCTCGCAAAGTGGCTTCGATGCCTCGGGCGTAGGTCTACTGATGAGTATCACCATTCTCGGAGGTGCCGTTCTGCAGTGGCCGATCGGGCTGTTTTCCGACAAGCATGACCGCCGTCTGGTGATGCTTTGGGTGGTGGCGATCGCTGCGATCCTTGGCGGCCTGATCACCCCGCTGACATCCGGCCCGTTACTGCTGGGGATGATGTTCGTCTGGGGTGGTCTGGCGTTTTCCATCTACTCCATTGCCGTGGCGCAAATGGTCGACCAGCTGCACCCGGACGAAATCCTGTCGGGCTCCAGCGGTCTGCTGTTGGCCAACGGCTTCGGCGCTGCCTTCGGCCCGGTGGCCGCCGGTGGCTTGATGAGTTTTTTCGGACCCAAGGCCCTGCCGGTGTTCTTCGCCGTGACCCTGGCGTTCCTGGCGATCTATTCCTACTTCCGCTCGCGCCGGGTGTTCGATCTGGTTACCGAACCGCACGGCCATTTCACACCGATGTTGCGCACCAGCCATACCGTGCTCGAGTTGATGCCTGATACGCCGGAGGGCGAAATCGCCGAGACGGATATTCTCGACGAAGGCCTGCAGCCCGTCGACGAAGCAGACGCCGTCGAACCGCGGACCGGCACGCATTCTTAGGCGGGCAATGTTGGACTGCTCCTGGCGCTCACCACGTCGCTGAGCTCCTGGCGACCCGCGATTCGCGACTCGCGACTCGCGACTCGCGACTCGCTATTACAGGCTTGCAGAGCAAACCAGAACCAGGCGAGTCGTGTCTGCCAGCGATGCAGTGCCGCTGGCAGGCCTCAGAAATCCACTTTGCCACGCCCAGCCTTGATCGCACCGCGCTTGGTCTTGCCTTCCAGGCGCCGCTTTTTCGAGCCCAACGTGGGGCGCGTCGGGCGACGCGCTTTTTCCACTTTCGTCACGCTACGGATGATCTCGGCCAGACGCTCCAGGGCATCGGCGCGGTTCTGCTCCTGGGTCCGGTACTGCTGCGCCTTGATCACGATGACACCGTCGCTGGTGATGCGGCTGTCGCGCAGCGCCAGCAAGCGCTCCTTGTAGAACGCTGGCAATGACGACGCGTTGATATCGAAGCGCAAGTGCAGCGCACTGGACACCTTGTTGACATTCTGCCCACCGGCACCCTGGGCGCGGATGGCGGTCAGTTCGATTTCGCTGTCGGCTAGCTGCACATTGCTGGATATGTCGAGCATCGATCCTTCAACCATCGGGATGGAAAGGACATTGTCCACAACAGGAGCGTGGCGGACACGTTTTTATATGGTATGGAGTCGCTACGGGTCAGCCGGTTCGGCTACCGTAGCGCGCTCGAAACAGATGGAACCCCTGCATGGACTCGATAACCCAGGCCCTTCTCGGCGCCACGGTTCAGGCATCGCTGCTGGGCCGCTGGCAAGGCCGCAAGGCCCTGCTCTATGGTGCAGTGCTCGGCACCCTGCCCGACCTTGATGTGGTCATCGATTACGGTGATGCAATCGCCGACATGACCTATCACCGAGGCTTCAGTCACTCACTCTTGGTTCTCAGTACGCTGGCCGTTGTGTTGGCCTGGCTGGCGCGACGAATACGACCTGATCCAGCGTACAGCGGCATGCGCCTGTTCCTCACGGTCTGGCTGGTGCTGGTGACGCATGTGTTGTTGGACGCCTTCACCAGTTATGGCACCCAGCTATTCTGGCCGCTGACCACACCGCCGGTGGCCTGGTCCAGCGTATTTATCATCGACCCGCTCTACAGTATTCCGTTGCTGCTGGCGGTGTTGGTCGGTGCTATTGCCGGGCTGGAGGGTCGCAGCCCCCGCTTGGCGGGTGTCGCGCTGGCGTTGTCGACGGCGTATCTCGGCTTCACCCTGGCAGGCAAGCAAATGGCCGAGCAGCGCGTCGAAACGGTGATGGCGGAGCAAGGCATTCAGGCAAGTCAGCTGTTCAGCACACCGACGCCATTCAACAGCCTGCTATGGCGGGTCATCATCATCGGCGACGATCGCTACCATGAAGCGCTGGTGAGCTGGTTCGATGACCGACCACCCGAACTGGTAGCCATCCCGCGTGGCAAACGGCTTGCCGCGGTACTGCGCGAGTCGCCGCAGCATGCCCGATTGCAATGGTTCACCGGTGGCGTGTTGCGCTACGACGAAGTGGCGGGGCAGCTGTTGGTGACTGACCTGCGCCTCGGCATGACCGGCTTCCACCCCTTCCGCTTCGCCCTGGCCGAGCGAAACAGCGCTGACTGGAGACTGATCCCTTTTGTCGACCGACTCCCAGCCGAACGCGGTGATATGAGCCGGCTCAAGCAGATCTGGCGGCGCATCTGGCATCAACAGCCGGGGCTGCCCTTGGCTGAATGGGCCGCCGAACTCAATCGACGCTAACCGTCGCGCGCCCTTTGCGCCAATGCCCGATTCCATAGAGCAAGGCACCCAGCGCCATCAACAACCCGGCACGCAACCAGGTGCCGGCGCCTTGCTGGGACAGCAGCAGACAGGAGATCATCGCCAGGACAGGCAGAAGGGTCGGCGTGCGACAATGCGGCGCGACCAGCAGCGGCACCCAGACTGCCCTGCCCGCTTCACCCGCAATCTTGCCGACCAGCGCATACACGCCGGCATCCAGCACGTCACCGAGGATGAACAGAAACAGCGCTGGGCCAGTGATCGCTTGCTTCAGCCGGGACTCGCCCCGCAGCGAACAGGTTGGTTTTATCATCGGCCAGCCTCGATTTGCAGGCAGAAACCGGCGAGCGACAAGGCGTTCATCTTCTTCTCCCGAGCATGCACCCGCGTCGCCCCACAGATCGTAGATGCGGCGCCAGTTGGCCTTTTTCTCCCGAGCATGCAGCCGCGTCAGCTTTTCTGGATAGGTGGAGTCTCGCCGGGTTCAGCGCCATAAACGACAAAGCCCCGGCAAGAACCGGGGCTGTGGGGTTGCAGAGAAAAACTCAGGTGCGGAAGCGCGCCACCAGCCCTTGCAGCTCGACGCCCAGGCGCGCCAGCTCGGCACTGGCCGCGGCGGTCTGCTCGCTGCCGCTGGCGCTTTGCTCGCCAATGTCGCGAACACGGGTCACGCTCTCGGAGATGTTCTCAGCGACGGCGCTCTGCTGCTCAGCTGCCGCCGCGATCTGCTGGTTCATCTGCTCGATGGTCGAAACCGACTCGGTGATGCGGCCGAGCGCGATGCCTGCTTCGCTGGCCAGGTCGACGGTGCATTGGGTCAGGTTACGGCTGGTCTGCATTTGCTCAACGGCCTTTTGCGCTACGCGCTGCAGGTTGGCGATCAGGCCTTCGATTTCCTCGGTGGAGTCGTGCGTGCGGCGAGCCAGGGCGCGGACCTCGTCAGCCACCACGGCGAAACCGCGGCCCTGTTCACCGGCGCGGGCGGCTTCGATCGCCGCGTTGAGTGCGAGCAGGTTGGTCTGTTCAGCCACCGCACGAATCACTTCCAACACGGTGCCGATACGACCGCTTTCGGTATTCAACTCTTCGATGGCATGAGCGGAATGCTCGACCTCGCCAGACAAGCTGCCGATCTGGACAATGGCATCCTTGACGACGAGATCGCCCTGACGCGCCTGCTGGTCGGCCTCGCGGGCTGCATGCGATGCCTGCTCCGCATTTTGTGCGACGTCTTGAACGGTGGCTGCCATCTCGTGCATGGCGGTAGCGACCTGATCGGTTTCCTCCCGCTGCTTCTGCACCCCGGCACTGGTCTGCGCCGTCACCGCGGACAGCTGCTCCGCGGCGGTAGCAATCTGACCGACGCCACCACCGATGCGGCCGATCAAGCTGCGCAGGCTCTCGGTCATGTCGGACATCGCTTTCTGCAGCTGGCCGAGTTCGTCGCGACGGGTCACTTTCTGCGACTGGGTCAGGTCACCGTCGGCCACGCGCTGCGCCAGTTGTACGGTGTAGCGCAGCGGTAAGACGATCATGCGGGAGATCGCCATCGCGGCCACCAGGCCAATTACCACGGCCAGAACGCTGATGATTCCGAGCCAGGTGTAGGCGCTGCGGTGATGCTCCTGCATGGCCTCGGTGGCACCCGCCAAAGCCTGATCGGCAGTGTCCAGGATGCGCTGAGCCTGGTCCACCATCGCTTGTTCGAGCGCGATGCGCTCGGCGCGGTTGCTGCGGAACTCACCAAACGCCTGCTGATAGGCCGCCAGAGCGGTGAGCGCACCATCCATGGTGGCTTTCTGCTCGTCGTCGAGCCAGGTTTTCAGACTGCTGCCGATGGTGGTCACGTCCGCATAGGACTCGTTCCAGCTGTCCACCACGGCTTGCGCGCTATTGGCGATGAACATGCTTTCGAAGGTACGCAAATCGAGGATGCGCTTGGTCAGCCCGGACGCTGCTTCGGCGATGGTCAGCGGGTCGCTGCCCTTCAAGTGGTCACCTTCCAGCCGCAATACGCGCACGGCATCGTACATGTCCAGTTCGATGTACTCGAACTCTTCACGGCTTTTTTGTGCGGCATCGGTCATGCGCTCGCGAAGCGCCACACTCTTGCCGATCAGCTGACCGTATTGAGTGAAGTTGTCGGCATAGATGGCCGCATCGCTGCGAATCTGCTGCAGCTTCTGCTGGTCTGCTTCAGACGCGCTTTGCGCGAGTGCGTCCAGCTCCTGATTGAGCCTGGCCAGGGTGCTGCGCAAGGCCGCGGCGGATTCGTCGCTGCGAGTCAGCGCAAATTCGCGCTCCAGGCCGCGAACCTCGAGAATCGCAGCGTTGATGCGTAACAGCTGATTCATCTGGCTCGCCCGCCCGAGGATTTCGTCGACGGTGATAAAGCCGGTACCGGCCACGCCCAGGGTCAGCAGCAGTACTACGCCAAAGCCGTAGATCAGCTTCTTGCCGACCGGGATGTTGGTAAAAAAATTCAGCACTAATTCCATCGAAAACATTCCACAAATCAAGGGCACCCCAGGTGAGTCGGCAAAGATTACTAATAGTTGAGTAATTGATCAGGATTTTTTGGCGCCTTAAGGCTAACGACCTGGACATACCCGATGCATCGAAGCGGTGCAGTCTCTTTCGGATGCCGGCAAAGCGCCCCAGCGCAGCGCAGCGATGCTTCTGCAGCACACAAAAAAACAACAGTATCTTTATGATTCATAAATAATTTTATGAATTGGCAAGCATCCTGCTTTGAGAGCCTCACCCTGATTACTTGCAATCAGGTTTCCAGGACGAGGGCCCACCCTCGCGTACCGACACAGGGAGTCAAAACATGTTCAAAAAACTCACAGTGGCAGTTACCGCAGCGTCCGCAATGGGCTTCAGCGCCTTGGCCGTCAGCGAGACGGTGCCCTCTCCACTCGGCGATTTCGACGTCAGCATGACCGCCACTCTGGCCAGCGATTACATCTGGCGCGGCCAATCGCAGACCGCCGGCGAAACCGCTATCCAAGGCAGCCTGGACGTCGCACACGAAAGCGGTCTGTATGCCGGGATCTGGGCCTCGAACGTCGACGATGCGGCTTTCCCGGGCAACACCAGCGGCGCCGACATCGAAGTCGACTACTACGTCGGCTACGGCTATGGCTTCACCGATGACATCTCCGCCGACCTGCAGCTGGCCAAGTACGCCTACCCGCAGGCCAGCGAGTGGAACGGCTACGAAATCATCCCGAGCATCACCGCCTACGGCTTCACCCTGGGCTACAAGTACGGCGTCGAGACCGGCGTGCATCCGTCCTACACCTGGGCCGGCTACGAATACGAGTTGCCCTACGAAACGACCCTGTTCGCCAGCTACGGCTACACCGATGCCAAGGCCGGTGGCGAGGACTACAACGACTGGGCCGTCGGCGTGGGCAAGACCCTCTTCGGCCTGGACGTGACACTGGCCTACACCGACACTGACATTTCTTCGGAGAACTGCGAAGCCACCTATGGCAAGGACGACTACTGCGACTCCAACCTGACCGTCGCGGTTTCCAAGTCCTTCTGACCGGGTGGCCGGCCGCCGCGAGACGGCCGGACCATGCAAACCTTTGGTTTTGAGCCGCTCCAGCGGGGCGGTTTTTTTAGGCCACGTCTCGCTTGCCGTTGCATAAGGTTGCAGGTTGGCTCGGGGCGCATAGCCTGAGAAGCGAAGGTTGGGTTGAGGAGCGGAGCGACGAAGCCCAACACGTTCGTGCCGATTCCAGTTGGGCTTCGCTGCGCTCAGCGCCAACCTACCGGCACATGCCCCATCGGGCTGTCCAAACCCAGAAACCCGCAACGGGGACATCGCCTTTTATGGCACCCGTCCCGCTCAGTGCTGCAGGTGCCCGTACAGCCGGGCGTACAGGCCACCCTCGGCGATTAGTTGCTGGTGATCTCCTTCCTCCGCGATCCGCCCACCATCGAATACCAGTACCCGGTCGGCCTGTTTCACCGCCGACAAACGGTGAGCGATGATCAGTGTCGTGCGCCCTCGCAGGAAACGGTTGAGCCCCTGATGCAAGGCATACTCGGTGGCGGCATCCAGCGCCGACGTAGCCTCATCGAGGATGACCACTTTGGGCTCGGCCAGCACCATGCGCGCCACCGCCAGTCGTTGTCGCTGTCCTCCTGAGAGGCGCACGCCGGAACGGCCAACAATGCTCTCCAGCCCGGCTGGCAGCTGCCGGATCGTATCGGCCAACTGAGCGATTTCCAGCGCATGCCAGCATGCCTGATCGTCCCGCTCGCGACCCATCAGCAGATTGGCGCGCACCGTGTCGTTGAACAGGGCCGGATGCTGCAGCACCACGGCGACGTTGTCGCGAACCGTAGCCAGACCAATGTCCTGCACCTCGATCCCGGCGAACCGGATATGCCCGGCCTGGGGCTGATAGAGGCCCAGCAGCAACTGCACCAGGGTGCTTTTGCCGCCGCCGCTGGCACCGACGATGGCTACTTTCTCACCCGCCGCGATGGACAGATCCAGCCCTTCCAGCACCGGCTCATCCTGATAGGAGAAGCGCAGCCCCTGGACCTCGATGGCGACGGTATCGCGGCCAACGAACGGATCCTGACCACCGGGATACTGCGGCTCGTCGGCACGCGCCAGCAGCTGGTTGATGCGGCTTAGCGCACCGCCCGCCGCGTAAAAGGCGTACTGCAGATTGAGCAGCTGCTCCACCGGGCCGATCATGAACCACAGGTAGCTGAACACCGCGAGCATCTGTCCGATGGACAGGTCGGAAAACAGCACCGCGAGCATGGCCGCGGCACGGAAGATGTCGATACCGAACTGGAACAGCAGGCCACTGGCGCGGTTGGAGGCGTCTGTCTTCCACTGCGAGGCCACCGCAAAATCACGCACTTCCCGCGCGCGCAGGCCGAGGCGTCCGAGAAAGAAACCCTGGCGGTTGCCGGCGCGCACTTCCTGGATCGCATCCAGCGTTTCGGTGAGCGCCTGGGTGAATAACGACGTGCTGTCGTTCTCCAGCTTCTTCAGGTGCTTGACGCGCTTGCCCAGCTGCACCGTGGCGTAGATCACCAGAGGATTGAACAGCAGGATCAACAGCGCCAGCTGCCAATGCATCCACAGCAGGATCGCCGCCGTACCGGCAATGGACAACACGGCGACCAACAGCCGGCTGAGGGTCTCGCCGATGAATTTATCGATAGTCTCGAGATCGGTGACCAGATGGGCCGCAACCGTCCCTCCACCCAGGCTTTCGTATTCGCTCAGCGCAATACGCTTGAGCCGCTCGATCAGCCGTACCCGGATGCGATAGACCAGATCCTTCGACAGTCGAGCGAACAGCCGGGCCTGCAGAACGTTGAAAATCAGAGCCGATGCGCGCAGCAACAGCGTTACGCAAAGCATCAGGCCGATATAGCCGACGGCGGTCTGCCACTCCGCCGGAAGAACGTTGTTCATGACCTCAAGCGCGGCGTCGCCCTGCTTCAACAGCACCTCGTCGACCAGCAACGGCAACAACAAGGGAATCGGCACGCTGCACAGCGTGGCCAGCACCGCGACCAGATTGGCCAGCACCAGGGCTTTGCGGTGGTGAAGTGCGAGGCGGCGGATTTCGGCCCAGCTGAGCTGATCAGGCATCGATATTGTGATCCAGCCAGCGCGCCAGCAGCGGTGACAGGGCTTCGAGCGGTTGGAATCCGTTCGTCACCAGTGCCAGCTGGCCGCCGTGTTCAGCCAGCAAGGTAGGAAATCCCGCGATGCCAAGATTGCGCGACCACTCGAAGTCCGCAACGGTGGCATCGCGGGCGGCCTGGGAATCGAAGCGGTCGGCGAACTCGCTACGCGGAATGCCAGCGGTCTCGGCCAGTTCGACAAGCTCCGGCGGCAGCGTGACGTTGCGCCCCTCGACGTAGAAGGCCCGCTGGATCAGCCCGGCGAGTCGCCACGCGGCGTGGCTGTCGAGGTCACGGGCCGCAACCAGCGCTCGGCAAGCCGGCTCGGTGTCGTAGACCAGCCCGCCGGGCAAGCCGGCCTCGAAGTTGAACGGCTGTCCGCTCGCCTCGTGAACCGCATGCCAGTAGGAGGCGGTGCGATCGCGAGCGGCCTGATCCATCGCGGTACGTTCCTGACGCAGTCCACCAGCCACTAGCTCCGAACCCACCCCGCGCACCCGGGCCTGTTCGATCAGCGCCTGCACGACCGGCGCGAAGCCCCAGCACCATGAGCACATCGGGTCCATCACGTAAATCAGTCGGTTGCTCATCGGCGCTCCGGTTCTATCAGGGTAGAGCGCGTCTGGCGCGCTTCATGGCGGTACTCGGTTACACACCCGCCTTGCGATAGTTGTAGCCAATGGGGTGTGGCTGGTTGCGCTTCAGCGCCAGCTCGATCTGCTTCTGCCGCTCCTGCGCGCTATGGCGTGTCTTCTCGCTGAGGTTATCCCAGCAATGAGGGCAGCTGATGCCTGGAGCGTAGTGCTCCGATTGGCGGTCCTCCAGCGAAATCGGTGTACGGCAGGCGTGGCACTGATCGAAATCACCTTCGGTGAGGTCATGACGGACGGTCACCCGGTTGTCGAACACGAAGCAGTCGCCGCGCCAGCGCGTTTCTTCTTGCGGCACTTGTTCGAGGTATTTCAGGATGCCGCCCTTGAGGTGGTAGACCTCCTCGAAGCCCTCGCCGAGCAGGTAGCTGGAAGCCTTCTCGCAGCGGATACCACCGGTGCAGAACATCGCGACCTTCTTGTGCCTGGCCGGGTCGTAATGCGCCTTGATGTAATCGGGAAATTCGCGGAAGGATTTGGTTTGCGGGTCCACTGCGCCTTCGAAGGTACCGATGGCCACTTCGTAGTCGTTGCGGGTATCGATCAGCAGCACCTCAGGATCGTCGATCAGGGTGTTCCAGTCCTTCGGATCGACATAGCTGCCGACGCGCTGGTTGGGATCGACGCCAGGCACACCCAGGGTGACGATCTCCTTCTTCAGCTTGACCTTGGTGCGATAGAAGGGCTGCTCGTCACAGTAGGATTCCTTGTGATCGATATCGGCCAGGCGCGCGTCGGTGCCGAACCAGGCGAGCACGGCATCGATCCCTTCACGGCTGCCGGACAGGGTGCCGTTGATGCCTTCTTCGGCCAGCAAAAGCGTGCCTTTGATGCCATTGGCCTCCAGGGTTTCGAGCAGGGGTTCACGCAACGCGACGTAGTCCGGCAGAGAGACGAACTTGTACAGCGCCGCAACGACGATGTTCTGGGTCATGCGGGTAAATTCCTCCAGTGGTCACCCACGCAAAGGGCGGACCGGGAATGCGAAAACGACAACGCCGGCGTGAGCCGGCGCGGCGCGCATTCTAGCAGGGCGCTAGAGACCGATAAAAGCGCTGAAGGCGGGAGGCTTGACGATTGTCGGGGAGATAGCCTTGGTCTTTCCATCCAGCCTCAAGCGCCTTGCGCGGCTTTCGCCTATTTATGCCCCCCGGCACACACCGGTGATACAGGCGCGACGCCCTGCTCGGCCCACTCTTCAGGGGTGTAGGTGTGCAGTGCCAGGGCGTGAATCTGTTGCATGAGATCGCCCATTGCAGCGTAGGCGCGCTGGTGGCGCTTGACCGCATTCAGGCCGGCGAACTGCTCGCTGACGATCACCGCCTTGTAATGGGTTTGCTGGCCGCGGCTGTGCATGTGGCTTTCGTCCAGCACTTGCAGATGCTGAGGTTGCAGTGCGCTTTGCAGCGCCTGTTCGATGGATTCGAGTGTGGACATCGGGGCGGCTCCGTCAGGGCTTTTTCTGGGTATCGAGTTCGGCAGTCATCTCTGCCAGCAGCTTGTTTACCTGGGGTACGGCACTTTGCAGCTTGGCCTGGGTAACCTGCGCCGAGCGCGCATTCAGCTCCGGCAGTTTGGTCAGCATCTTCTTGCCAAGCGCCGAGTCGTAGAAGTCGTTCAACTGGCTGAGCTCCTGCTCGGTGAAGGTTTCGGTGTAGAGCTTGATCAGGTCCGGCTTGACCTGCTCCCAGCCGATCGCCTTGTCCAGCGCGGCATCGGCCTTCGATTGGTAGCGCTCGAGCAGTGCGCGCTTGCTCGCGGGCGCCTGGGTCTGCTCGAAGCGCTCGGCGAACATCTGCTGCACCTGGGCATACACCGGCACAGCGAGTCGATCAGCATTGACCAGTTCCAGGAAACGCTCGGCCTGGGCCTTGTTACCCGCACTGTCAGCGTTGGCCTGGCCACTGAGCAGCGCCATCGACAGAACGCTACAAAGGCCGAATGTACGAAGAATGTGCATGAGATGATCCTTGGCGATCGTTAAATGAGCCTCAATGGAGACATTCTGCGCGCGGAGTTCCCGGCGCTCAAGGAACAGCTGCAGGCCAGATTGAACCTGCGCCCACAGCCAGCAACCTAACAGGGATACCTCATCGATGGGAGCACGGCATGACACGCACCGAAACCGACAGCCTGGGTCCAGTGGAAGTCCCGGAACAGGCTTACTGGGGCGCCCAGACACAGCGCTCGCTGATCAATTTCGCCATCGGCGAGCAGCGCATGCCCCTTGCCGTCTGCCATGCGCTGGCACTGATCAAGAAAGCCGCGGCGCGGGTCAACGACCGCATAGGCGACCTACCGCCGGACATCGCGCGTCTGATCGAACAGGCCGCCGACGAAATACTCCACGGCCAGCACGACGATCAGTTTCCTCTGGTGGTCTGGCAGACGGGCAGCGGCACCCAGAGCAACATGAACGTCAACGAGGTCATTGCCGGGCGCGCCAATGAACTGGCCGGCGGGGCACGTGGCGGCAAGAGCCCGGTGCACCCCAACGACCACGTCAACCGCGCGCAGAGCTCCAACGATTGCTTCCCCACCGCCATGCACATCGCCATTGCGCGAGCGATCCATGACGATCTGTTGCCCGCCATCGCCGAGCTGTCTGGCGGCATCGCCGAACAGGCAGCACGCCATGGTCAGCTGGTCAAAACCGGGCGCACCCACATGATGGATGCAACCCCAGTGACCTTTGGCCAGGAGTTGTCGGCCTTCGTGGCCCAGCTGGATATCGCCGAACAGGCGATTCGACATTCCCTGCCCGCCGTTTACGAGCTGGCCCAGGGCGGCACCGCAGTGGGCACCGGTCTCAACGCCCCGCATGGCTTCGCCGAAGCGATTGCTGCTGAACTGGCGGCACTCTCCGGTCTTCCATTCGTGTCTGCGCCGAACAAGTTTGCCGCCCTTTCCGGCCATGAGCCGCTGGTCGCACTCTCCGGCGCCCTGAAAACACTGGCCACGGCGCTGATGAAAATCGCCAATGACCTGCGCCTGCTCGGCTCGGGCCCGCGCGGTGGTTTCGCCGAAGTGCGTTTGCCCGCCAACGAGCCGGGCAGCTCGATCATGCCAGGCAAGGTCAACCCGACGCAGTGCGAGGCATTGTCCATGCTTGCCTGCCAGGTGATGGGCAACGACGTGACGGTCGGCTTCGCCGCGAGCCAGGGCCATCTACAGCTCAATGTGTTCAAGCCGGTGATCGTGCACAACATGCTTGAGTCGATCCGACTGCTGGCCGACGGTTGCCGCAACTTCAACACGCATTGCATCGTCGGCCTCGAGCCGGACGCCGCGCGGATGGCCGAGCATCTGGAGCGGGGGCTGATGCTGGTGACCGCGCTGAACCCGCATATCGGTTACGACAAGGCAGCCGAGATCGCCAAGAAGGCCTATACCGAAGGCACCACCCTGCGCGAAGCGGCACTGGCGCTGGGCTATTTGACCGATGAGGAGTTCGATCAGTGGGTGCGGCCGGAAACCATGCTGGAGTCCAGCCGCGGCTGACCCAGCCGGCTTCAATCGTGAGAACGCGTGCGGCCTTTGGTCGAATGAATTCGACCCTACAAGCGCTGCATGCGGCCCCACCGCGCCCGATTCAGGTAGGGGCGAATTTATTCGCCCATCTCATTGTGCGTTACAGCACAACTAAAAACCCGCGCCAGGCGCGGGTTTCTTGTGTGGCGGTCGGCTCAGCGCGCCGCTTCGAACAGCCCAGACGCACCCATGCCGCCACCAACGCACATGGTCACTACGCCATAACGCAGGTTGCGACGCTGCAGTTCCCGGATGAGGTGGCCCGCGGTACGCGAGCCGGTCATGCCGAATGGGTGGCCGATGGAAATCGAGCCACCATTGACGTTGAACTTCTCATTGTCGATTTCCAGCGTATCGCGGCAATACAGGCACTGAGAGGCGAAGGCCTCGTTGAGCTCCCACAGGTCGATGTCGCTGACCTGCAGACCGCGTGCCTTGAGCAGGCGTGGCACTGAGAACACCGGGCCAATGCCCATCTCCTCAGGCGCGCAACCGGCCACGGTGAATCCGCGGAAGAAGGCGCGCGGCTTGAGACCGAGTTCGAGCGCCTTGTCCAGGCTCATGACCAAGGTCATCGAGGCGCCATCGGAGAGCTGCGAGGCATTGCCCGCGGTCACCGACCCATCATCGGCAAATACCGGTTTGAGGCCCGACAGGCTTTCCAGCGTGGTATCCGGGCGGTTGCAGTCGTCACGGTCCACCACGCCTTCATGCTCGGTGCGCTCGCCGGTGTTCTTGTCCTCGGTGAAGTAGCGGACGTTCATCGGCACGATCTCGTCCTGGAACAAGCCCTCAGCCTGGGCCCGGGCGGTACGCTGCTGACTCTGCAGGGAATAGCTGTCCTGCTGCTCGCGGGTGACGTTGTAGCGACGCGCGACCAGCTCGGCGGTTTGCCCCATGCTGTGATACAGCCCAGGAACGCGCTCCTGCAGGACCGGATTGAAGAGGTTGTCGCTGTTGCGGCTCTTGGCCGTCATGGTGATCGACTCGACGCCACCGGCAACGATGATATCGCTGCAGCCGGACGCGATCTGATTGGCCGCGATGGCAATGGACTGCAAGCCAGACGAGCAGAAGCGATTGAGTGTCATGCCCGCGCACTGGATGCCCAGGTTCGACAGCACCGCCACGTTACGACCGATGTTGTAGCCCTGTGCGCCCTCGTTGGAGCCGGCGCCGACGATGCAGTCCTCGACCAGCTTGGGATCCAGCCCGCTACGCGACAGCAGCGCGTTGACGCAATGCGCCGCCATATCGTCAGGGCGGGTCATGTTGAACTTGCCGCGGAAAGACTTGGCCAGGCCGGTCCGGACGCTGTCGACGATCACTACTTCACGCATGGCATACCTCGAATGGTTGGGCAGACGCCATGCCGCGCTGCACGGCTGCGCCGCGGGTCTGCCTGTTGGACGATGACCGGAGCATAGTTCCTGCCCTTCGCCCATGGCGACGACCATTCAGCAGGGATATGGTCAACCATCGCCCGGCCGGCCGCGGCTTTGCTTAGCGAATCCGTCCTCTACTTGGTCTCGATGGCGGCTTCCAGGCGGTTGTTCAGCGTGCGCAACACCTTGACCCGGGCAAAGCGCTTGTCGTTGGCCTCAACCAAGGTCCAGGGCGCAATTTCGGTGCTGGTGCGATCGACCATGTCCGCCACGGCATTGCTGTAGTCGTCCCATTTTTCGCGGTTGCGCCAGTCCTCCTCGGTGATCTTGAAGCGCTTGTGCGGCGTGTTTTCACGTTCCTGGAAACGCTCCAGCTGCGTTTGTTTGTCGATGGAGAGCCAGAACTTGACCACCACCACGCCTGCGTCGACCAGCTGTTCCTCGAACTCGTTTATCTCGGTATAGGCCCGCAGCCACTCGTCTGGCGAGCAGAAGCCCTCGACACGCTCGACCAGCACGCGGCCGTACCAGGATCGATCGAAGATGGTGAACTGCCCGCGCGCCGGGACGTTGCGCCAGAAGCGCCACAACCATGGCTGCGCCAGTTCGTCCTCGCTGGGCGCGGCGATTTGTATGGTGCGATACAGCCGCGGATCCAGCGCGCCCGTGACCCGCCGGATAGCGCTGCCCTTGCCCGCCGCGTCGTGACCCTCGAACAGGGCCAGCACCCCACGCTTGCGCAAACGCGGGTCGCGTAGCAGCTGAGACAGGCGCGCCTGCTCCTGGCCTAACTGCTCTTCGTAATCGTCCTTGCTCAGCGTCTGCCCAAGGTCGAGGCTGTCGAGCAGGCTCAATCGATCGAGGTTCAGCTCGATCGGCGCGGTGTGCGGCTGTGAGGGCTGGCTATCGGCAGCGTCGAGCGCGGCATTCAGCCCTTCGAGCAGCAGCCGACCAGCCGTGAGGCTGCGATAACGTTCGTCGCTGCCCTCGATCACGTACCAGGGCGCGAAATCCCGACTGCTCCGGCGCAGGATCAGTTCCCCATGGCGCACGAACTTGTCATAGGTCTTGGACTGCTGCCAATCCAGCGGGCTGATGCGCCAGCTGTGCAGCGGATCATCCTTGAGCGATTCGAGGCGCTGCAGCATCCGCTCCTTGGACAGGTGAAACCAGAATTTGAAGATCAGCATGCCTTCATCGCAGAGCATCCGCTCGAAACGTTGGGCGCGATCGATGGCCAACCCCAGCTCGGCTTTCTTGATGCGGCCATGAACCCGATTCTCAAGCATCTTGCTGTACCAGTTGCCGAAAAAGATGCCGGTCTGGCCTTTCGGCGGCAACCGACGCCAGTAGCGCCAGGCGGGCGGATGCGAGAGTTCTTCGTCCGTCGGCACATCGAAGCTGTCGACCCGGATCAGCCGCGGGTCCATCCACTCGTTGAGCAGCTTGATCGTTTCGCCTTTCCCGGCACCCTCGATGCCATTAATCAGGATGAGCAATGGAAACCGCGCCTGCTCTCGGAGGCGGTACTGCGCTTGCAGCAACGCTTCACGCAGAACGGGCACTTCGTTGTTGTAGGTGTCCTTGTCGATGGTGTGGCCGATTTCTGCGGACTCGAACATCGTGTACTCCAAGAATAGATGTGTGATGAACCCTAGCATGCAGCTCCGCCTGTTAGCGCCTGGTGCGCTGGCCTGCGGGCTTATCGATGCGACAAAGCGCGCCCGCGGCAGGTTTCGCGCTGCTGCTAGAATGGCGATTTTTCTCCGCAGGAAACATCGATGTCCGCCGCGATCCCACCCGGTTTTGAACATGCCGAGCTCGACTGGGACGAGAACGGCCAACCGCAATCGCGGCGCTATGGTGACGTATATTTTTCTCGCGGCTCAGGCATGGCCGAAACCACCCACGTATTTCTGCAACCCAACCGATTGGCCGAACGTTTCGCCGCGCTTCAGGCCGGGGAACGCCTGGTGATCGGCGAAACGGGCTTTGGTACTGGCCTCAGTTTTCTTTGCGCCTGGGCGCTGTTCGAGCGCACAGCGCCTGCCATTAGCACCCTGCACTTCGTCAGCGTTGAAAAGCATCCACTCACGCGCGACGACCTGCGTCGCGCGCTGACGTTGTGGCCCGCACTACAGCTGCAGGCGCGCCAGTTGCTCGACCAGTATGTGGCGATCAATCCGGGATTCCAGCAATTTCGTTTCGGCCGGGTGACGCTGACGCTATTGGTAGGCGATGCGCTCGACCGGCTGAAACAACTGGATGCCCGGGTAGACGCCTGGTTTCTCGATGGTTTCGCACCGCCGAAGAACCCGGACATGTGGCAGCCTGAGCTATTCGAGCAGGTGGCGCGGCTGTCCGCCCCGGGCGCCACGCTGGCGACCTTTAGCAGCGCCGGCAGTGTGCGACGAGCCCTCAAGGGAGCAGGCTTTGAGGTCAAGCGGATACCGGGCTTCGGCCAGAAGTGGGAAAACCTCCAGGGCCACCTTGCCGCATCGCCAGGAACCTCGGAGCGTCTGTGGTTTGCGCGCCCGTCGCATCAACCAACGCAGCGCAAGGCACTGGTCATCGGCGCAGGCCTGGCGGGTTGCGCCAGCGCCGCCAGCCTGGCGGCGCGCGGCTGGCAAGTGACACTGCTGGAGCGGCATGACGATGTGGCCCAAGAGGGTTCTGGCAATCCCCAGGGTGTGCTCTATCTGAAGCTGTCAGCGCACGGCACCGCGCTTTCGCAGCTTGTCGCCAGCGGCTTTGGCTACACCCGTCGGTTGTTGCAGAACCTGCAGCAGGGCCAGGACTGGGATGCCTGCGGCGTGCTGCAGCTTGCCTTCGACCACAAGGAAAGCGCCCGCCAAGCCGCACTGTCCGACGCCTTTCCGCCCAGTCTGCTGCGCGCGGTGCAGCGCGAAGAAGCCGAGCAGCTGGCGGGCGTGGCGCTGGACCATGGCGGGCTGTTCTATCCGGACGCGGGTTGGGCGCATCCGCCAGCGCTGTGTCGCTGGCTGATCGCGCACCCCGCCATCGAGCTGCTTCGCCACCGGCACCCGGTCGAGCTGCGCCGCGCCGGCGAGCGGTGGCAGGCGCTGATCGGCGATGAGCTGCTGGCCGAGGCGCCGGTAGTGATCCTGGCTGGCGCCGCCGACGCTGCGCGCTTCAGCCAAAGTGCCTGGCTGCCGCTCAAGCGTATCCGCGGACAGATCACCGCCCTGCCGGTGACCGAACAAAGCAGCGCGTTGCGCACCGTGCTCTGTGCCAAGGGCTACGTCGCCCCACCCCGTGAGGGTCAGCACACGCTGGGGGCGAGCTTCAATTTCGCCGAAACCGATCCGGCTCCGAGCGCAGCGGAGCACCATTCCAACCTGGAGATGCTCGCGGAGATGTCCGCTGATCTGCATCAGCGCCTGGCGGCCGACGCCGTCGATATCGACCAACTGCATGGACGCGTCGCGTTCCGCTGCACCAGCCCCGACTATCTGCCCATCATCGGCGCGCTGGCCGATCCAGCACGCTTCGCCGAAGCCTATGCCGTGCTGGCGAAGGATGCTCGGCAAGTGCCTGATACGCCGTGTCCCTGGCTTGATGGGCTGTACGTCAATACCGCACACGGCTCGCGCGGCCTGATCACCGCGCCACTGTCGGGCGAGCTGCTCGCCGCGTGGCTGAATGACGAACCGCTGCCCGTACCGCGCGCCATCGCCGAAGCCTGCCACCCCAATCGATTCCTGCTGCGCCAGCTCATTCGACGGATCGACTGAGCGTCTCATCGAGCGCCTGCCTATTCGAGCCTCGTGACCGTGGTTAACGCCGGGCTCGCGGTGACCGCGCAGTTGCGGAGCCTGGTCACGGCCGACATGCGCTTGCTGCGCGAAGCCGAGGGCATGCCGGAGCTGCCCTTGAGCAGCATTGTCCTGCTGCGCAACGAACGTAGTCAGTCGCAAGTCAGCGAAACACTGGCCGAGCATATCGTCGAAGGCTTTCGCTATAGCAGACAGCAGGCTCAGCCGGGCTGCTGACTACTCCCTCGAACCGCATATCGAGGCGGCGCGAAGCAGCGCCGCAGTGATTCCGTGCTGCTCCCATTCCGGCAACGCCGCGAAACGTGCAACGAACTCCGGCGGCAGCAAAGACGGAGCCTGTTGCTGCAGTGCGCGACCCTCGTCAGTCAACAGCAACCATTGGCGGCGGCGGTCCTGATCATCGCGCTGGCGCGACAGCAGTCCGCGCTCGGCGAGCCGGTCCAGCTGCCCAGACAGGGTTGCAGGCGTAAGGCTGACGCGCTTGCTCAGCGCACTGGCCGTGAGCTGTCGTTCGCTCGCAAGCACCTGCAGAATCATTAGCTGCACCGGGCTCAGTCCACCGTAACGTGCCAGCCGCTTGGCATGCACTTCGGCGTCCTGCTGCAACCGCCGCAGCGCCTGAAACAGCGACAGTTCAAGCCTGCTCTCCGACTTTTCGATAGTTTCAGCTCGAATATTTTCTTCGTTCATAAACAACATAATCAGCTGGGTCACGGTTTGACATGAAAGCACTTTCTTTGTTTCCCTGTAAAACCTGACTGACGCAGCAGGGTGCGACTCAGCCTGTGCGGGACGCACCTGAATGATCACCGCAGCCGGCGAGCCAGAGCGCTATACGCTGGTCTGAAAACCTGAACTTCGCGATCCGAGCATCAGTCACACTCCCCAACGGCAACACCGGTAAGGATCTTATGTGCGGCATAGCTGGCGAACTTCGCTTCGATAATCAACCGGCCGATCTGGCCGCGGTTGAACGCATCACTCAATCCCTGACTGCTCGCGGCCCGGACGCCTGTGGCTTCAACAGCCAAGGCCCTCTGGCGCTCGGTCACCGACGCTTGAAAATCATGGACCTGTGCGAGGCCTCGGGTCAGCCAATGGTCGATTCGGCACTCGGTTTGTCGATGGTGTTCAACGGCGCCATCTACAACTATCCGGAATTGCGCGCCGAGCTGGAGGCACTGGGCTATCGCTTCTTTTCCGAGGGCGACACCGAGGTGCTGCTCAAGGGCTTTCATGCCTGGGGCGAAGCCTTGTTGCCGCGCCTGAATGGCATGTTCGCCTTCGCCATCTGGCAGCGCGACGTACAGGAACTGTTCATCGCCCGTGATCGCCTCGGCATCAAGCCGCTCTATCTGTCGCGCACCGGCGCGCGCCTGCGCTTTGCCTCGACGCTCCCGGCGTTGCTCAAGGGCGGCGACATTGCCGGTGTGCTGAACCCGGTGGCACTGAACCACTATTTGAGCTTCCATGCCGTAGTGCCGGCGCCGGACACGCTGATTGCGGGTATCGAGAAGCTGCCTCCCGGCACCTTCATGCGTATTGATGCCAGCGGCAAGACCAGCCAACACCGCTGGTGGACGCTGGAGTTCGGGGCGTCGGAAGAGGAGCAAGACTACAGCTTCGAAGACTGGCAGGAGCGCACCCTGACAACCCTGCGCGAGTCCGTCGCCTTGCGTCATCGCGCGGCGGTCGACGTGGGCGTGCTGCTGTCCGGTGGCGTCGACTCCAGCTTGCTGGTCGGCCTGCTTCGCGAAGCCGGCGCTGCGGATAACTTGCAGACCTTCTCCATCGGCTTTGAGGATGCCGGCGGCGAGCGTGGCGACGAATTCAAGTATTCGGATCTGATTGCGCAGCATTACGGGACGCGCCATCACCAGCTGCGGATTCAGGAGAAGGAAATCCTCGAACAGCTGCCTGCCGCCTTTCGCGCCATGAGCGAACCGATGGTCAGTCACGACTGCATCGCCTTCTACCTGCTCTCACGGGAAGTATCCAAACACTGCAAGGTAGTCCAAAGCGGTCAAGGTGCCGATGAGCTGTTCGCTGGCTATCACTGGTATCCGCAGGTGGACGGTGCCGACGACCCCGTCGAGGCTTATCTCAACGCCTTCCGCGACCGCAGCTTCGAGGAATACGCCGACACCGTGCAGCAGCAGTGGGTCAAGGGCGACTTCTCCGGCGACTTCGTTCGTCAGCACTTCGCCCAACCGGGCGCCGATGCGGCCGTCGACAAGGCCCTGCGAATCGACAGTACGGTGATGCTGGTCGATGATCCGGTCAAGCGCGTCGACAACATGACCATGGCCTGGGGCCTCGAGGCACGGGTGCCGTTTCTCGATCACAACGTGGCCGGGCTTTCGGCACGAATTCCCGCGAAGTACAAGCTGCCCGATGGCGGCAAGTATGTGCTCAAGGAAGCCGCGCGCAAGGTCATCCCGGCCGCGGTCATCGACCGCCCCAAGGGCTATTTCCCGGTGCCGGGCCTCAAGCACCTGCAGGGTGACACGCTGAACTGGGTGCGCGAGCTGCTGACGGACCCGAGCCAGGATCGCGGACTGTACAACCCGGCAATGCTGGACAAGCTGTTCAACGACCCGGAGGGCCAACTGACGCCCCTGCGCGGCTCGAAATTATGGCAGCTGGCAGCGGTCAATCTATGGTTGAGCGAACAAGGCCTCTAACAACCCGATCATGACGGCACGGCGCCCAGGCGCGTTGACAGGACGAATGCCGCGACGTCGTGACAAGCTCCAAGGACCGTACCATGCAGAAGTCTCAAGCCTATGGACAGCGGCTGTTACGCGGCCAGACACCGACCTACGAGCGCCTGCAGCAACGACTCGCGGAGGATGGCCAGGCGCAACCTCGGGCGCCTGTAACCCTGCACTGTGGCTGGGGCCGGATTCTGATCGGACACACCTACTCCGACCCTGAAAAGCTCGCTGCCGACCTGCTCCATGAACAGGCCGGGGAGCGGGACATTGCGCTGTACGTTGCCGCGCCGCACCAAGTGCTCGCCTATGCGCCGCAGCAGCTGTTCCTTGACCCCTCGGACACCTCTCGCATCTGGTTCACCGACTACCGCCCGGCCCGCCGCAGCTTCCGCGGTTTCGGCATTCGGCGCGCCCAGAGCGAGGCGGACTGGAAGGCGATCAATAGCCTGTACCAGTCCCGCCATATGCTGCCCGTCAACCCGGAGCTGTGCACCCCACGAGAGCAAGGTGGTCCGGTTTATTGGCTGGCCGAGGACGACGACTCCGGCCAGATCATCGGCAGTGTCATGGGCATCAATCACCACAAGGCTTTCAACGATCCGGAGAACGGCTCCAGCCTCTGGTGTCTGGCGGTCGCGCCGAACTGCAGCCGCCCTGGCGTAGGCGAAGCGCTGGTTCGCCATTTGATCGAACACTACATGGGACGCGGGCTGGCCTACCTCGATTTGTCAGTGCTGCACGACAACAAGCAGGCCAAGGCGCTCTATGCCAAACTCGGTTTCCGTGACCTGCAGACCTTCACGGTCAAACGCAAGAACACCTTCAACCAGCCCTTGTTTCTGGGGCCTGGCCCGGAAGCCGAGCTGAATCCCTATGCCAGGATCATCGTCGACGAGGCACGGCGCCGTGGCATCGAAATCACCATCGACGACGCCGACGCGGGCCTGTTCACCCTGACCCAGGGCGGCCGGAAGGTGCGCTGCCGCGAATCACTGTCGGACCTCACTTCAGCGGTAAGCATGACGTTGTGCCAGGACAAGAGCCTGACCCACCGCACCCTCGCCCGCGCCGGGCTCAAACTGCCAGCGCAGCAGCTCGCGGGATCGCCAGAGGACAACGAGGCGTTTCTGCAAAGACATGGCCGTGTCGTGGTCAAGCCGCTCGATGGCGAACAGGGCCATGGGGTCTCGGTCGATCTGCGTAGCCCTGAGGACGTGGAACAAGCGATTACCCGCGCACGCCACTTCGATCAACGCGTCTTGCTCGAAAGCTTCCATCCCGGCCTCGATCTGCGCATCGTGGTGATCGGCTATGAGGTGGTCGCTGCGGCAATTCGACGTCCCTCCGAAGTAATTGGCGACGGCCGCCACTCCATCCGGGAACTGATCGAAACCCAGAGTCGCCGCCGCCAGGCCGCGACCGGTGGCGAAAGCAAAATCCCGATGGATGAGGAAACCCAGCGATGCATCAGCGAAGCCGGCTTCGATTACGACAGCGTGCTGTCATGTGGCCAGCACCTGACGGTTCGTCGTACCGCCAATCTGCATACTGGCGGCACGCTCGACGATGTAACCGATCAGTTGCACCCCGAGCTGATCGACGCTGCCGTCCGCGCGGCCCGTGCGCTGGATATCCCGGTGGTTGGTCTCGATCTGTTGGTGCCGGCGGCAGACCGGCCTGAATACGTGTTCATCGAAGCGAATGAGCGAGTCGGCCTGGCCAATCATCATCCACAGCCGACCGCCGAACGCTTCGTCGACCTGCTCTTCCCACTCAGCTACGGCACCCATTAGCGGGCCAACCAGGCGATTGATAGCCTGGCTCCGGCACCTCATGTGGCGGAATGGCCCAGCCGCCTCGCTTGTGGCGCTACCGCAGCTCAACTTCACTCACCTAGATGGCGGCGGCCCGTTTTTCGCCGCCAAGGAATGATCATGATTGCCAAGCTTCCAGAACCAGACCTCAACTACCTGCAACGCGTGCTGCTGGAAATGCTCGCCATTCCCAGCCCCACCGGCTTCACCGACACCATCGTTCGCTACGTGGCGGAGCGGCTGAAGGAGCTTGGCATTCCCTTCGAGCTGACCCGTCGCGGGACCATCCGCGCCACACTCAAAGGCCGTCGGTACAGCCCGGATCGAGCCATCGCCGCACACCTGGATACCATCGGCGCCAGCGTCCGGGAGATCCAGGACAATGGCCGACTTGGCCTGTCCCCGGTGGGTTGCTGGTCCAGTCGTTTCGCCGAAGGCAGCCGCGTCAGCGTGTTCACCGACACCGGCGTGGTCCGCGGTAGCGTGCTGCCGCTTCTGGCCTCGGGACATGCATTCAATACCGCGGTCGACGAGATGCCGATCAGCTGGAACCACGTCGAACTGCGCCTGGACGGCTACACGGCGAGCCGCGCCGACACGCTTGCGCTAGGAATCAATGTGGGCGATTTCGTCGCGTTCGACCCGATGCCCGAGTTCACCGACAGCGGTTACATCAGCGCGCGCCATCTGGACGACAAGGCCGGAGTGGCAGCCTTGCTGGCGTCGCTCAAAGCCGTGGTTGAAAGCGGCCGGGAGCCGCCGATCGACTGCCATCCGCTGTTTACCATTACCGAGGAAACCGGTTCCGGTGCAGCCGGCGCCCTGCCCTGGGATGTCAGCGAGTTCGTCGGCATCGACATCGCGCCGACGGCCAAGGGTCAGGAATCCAGCGAACACGCCGTCACCGTAGCCATGCAGGATTCAGGCGGGCCTTATGATTTCCACCTGTCGCGGCACCTGTTGAAACTGGCCGAAGCCAATGAGGTCCCGGTGCGTCGCGATCTGTTCCGCTATTACCACAGCGATGCGCAGTCGGCGATTGCCGCCGGTCACGACATCCGCACCGCTCTGCTGGCCTTTGGCTGCGACGCGACGCATGGCTATGAGCGCACCCACATCGACAGCCTGGCGGCCATGAGCCGCTTGATTTCGGCTTACTTGCTGAGCCCACCGGTCTTCACCAGTGACGCCCATACGAGCAAAGACTCGCTGGAAAACTTCAGCCATCAACTGGAACACGTGACCCAAATGGAGAACGACACGCGCGTGCCGGCAGTCGATTCGATCTTCGACAGGCAAACCGATGATTCGTCCGGTTGATGGGCACGTTTCATGATGCGCCGCCAACTGGAAGGCAATTGCCGATTGCGGCGCGGCGCTGATCCGGGCAAAGTCGCAAACCTCTGAAACAGTCAGGCATGAAGCGAAGGGATTTGTCCTTCGCGCGACTGGAAACTGCGTTTTGCAAGTTTGCACGCCTTGGGTCAATAACATGCTGCCGCGTCTTTTTCTGGCCGTCTTCCTGTACTGTCTGACCGCTCAGGCATCGGCGTTCGAGCCCGTGCCCGTGGATTCACAGCATTTTCGCCAAGCACTGGGCAGCTCAAGTTACTTTCTGAGAGACCCTGCCGCCGAACTGAGCGTGGCCGAGGTGTTCGCGCTACCCGAAAAGACCTTCGAGCCGGTGTCAGGCGTACATCCCAATCAGGGGAAGAACGATTCGGTCTGGTGGTTCCGTGTCGAGCTGGACAACCAACTCCACGACCCTCTCGGCGGCTTCGTCGAAATCAACTACCCGCTGCTCGACGATATCCAGCTGTATCTCCGTCACCCGGACGGCCGGATCAGCCGACAGCACTCGGGGGACAACCATCCGTTCAATGAGCGCTCGGTCAGGGTCAGTAACTTCTTGTTTCCATTGGAGCTCGCGCCGGGCACCTCGACCGTGCTGGTGCGCGTGCAAAGCACCAGCACCCTCTACGTCCCGCTGTATTTCAGTACCTATGCAGCCAACGCCGAAGCGCTCGAAGATTCAATGGGCTTCGCCGGTGCCTTCTATGGCGTGCTGTTTGCAATGTTCTGCTACAACTTCTTCCTGTTCCTCTCGCTGCGTGAACCGGCGTATTTCTGGTACCTGATCTACAACCTCAACGTCGCCCTGTTCGCACTCAGCTTCGATGGTCTACTGGTCAAGTGGCTGAACGATGCAGGCGGTGTGGTCGCGTTAGGCATCTACGCGCTGATGCTCAGCCATTGCCTGGTGTCGATCCAGTTCACCCGCCATTTTCTGCATACCCAAGAATACTTCCCGCGCCTGGACTTCGCCCTGCGTGTGGCGCTAATCCTGTCGATGGGCGCGCTGCTGTCCGGTTTCGTTCTGGAAATGCGGGTCTGGAGCGTGCTCGCCAGTGTGATGGTCATCGGCTCGTCGATCGGCCTGCTGCTGACCGGTGCGTTCGTCTGGAGCCGCGGCGTGCGCTATGGCCTTTATTACACGCTGGCCTGGGGCGTCCTGCTGGCGACGTTCGTCATCGCCACAGCGGGTTCCCTGGGCTTCAACCTGCTGGGCCTGTATGGCGCGTCGATTGTCAAAGTCGGCATCGCCTTCGAGTTGATCACCCTGTCGATCGGGCTCGCCGACCGTATCAACCTGCTCAAGGAAGAAGGCTTCCGTTCGCGCCAGGCAGCCGAGCGGGCAGAAAGCGAGAACCAGGCAAAAAGTCGCTTCCTGGCGAAAATGAGCCACGAGATCCGCACGCCACTAAACGGCGTTTTGGGCATGCTGCAATTGCTGCGTGAAACCCCGCTGGATCGTAACCAGCGCTTCTACCTCGATACGGTAGCCAGCTCCAGCCACTCACTGATGACGGTCATCAACGACATCCTCGACTACGCACGGATCGGTGCCGGCAAACTGGTCCTGGAGGACATCGAGTTTGACCTGGAAGCGCTGGCCTCCGAAACCATCAGCCTGTTCACGGCCCAGGCGCTGCAGAAGCAGCTGAACCTGCATCTCAGCCTTGCGCCCGGGGTGCCACGCCGCCTGCGCGGCGACCCGACCCGCCTCAAGCAAGTCCTGATGAATCTGCTGAGCAATTCGTTGAAGTTCACCGAGCAGGGTTGCGTGGTACTGCAGGTCGTCTGTCAGGGACCGGAGGGCGGCCGAAGCCTGGTCTTTTCGATCACCGACAGCGGCATCGGCATGCGCGCCGAGGTGCTGGCCCAGCTGTTCGAGTCCTTCGCACAGGGTGATTCCAGTACAACCCGACGCTACGGTGGCAGCGGCCTGGGCTTGGTCATCAGCAAGGAACTGGTGGAAATGATGGGCGGCCAGATCGAAGTGCAGAGCACGCCCGGCCAGGGCAGCCAGTTCAGCTTCGACATTCCGCTGCGGGAGGCGAGCGACAACTCTGACCCCCTCACGACCTTGCTCGAGGGCCGAACCGCCGTGATCGCGTCTCGGGAAATCTGTGCACTGGATGCGATGGGCAATCTGCTCCACCGTTGGGGCATGCGAATCGTCCGTTGCGAGGAGCCGCAACGACTGCGCCGCTACCTCGACGATCAGGCTTCAGCCCCGCTGCTGGTGATCATGGCACCCTGGCCTGGCAAACCACAGGCATGGCTCAACGCCGTGGCCGACCAGCTCGAACCGAATCAGCTTGTGATGCTGCTCTACCCGCCACAAAGCGAGCCCTCACCTGCTTCGTCATCGTTGCACCTGGCAAGCCTGCCGCTGCCCCTGCTGCTCGGCCCCTTACGCGAAGCACTGCATCGTCTCTATCAGCGAACCCGAACGTCAAATGGCGCTGCGATGGTAGCCGCAGACAACCTGACAGGCCGCAAGCCACTCATCCTTGCAGCCGAGGACAACCCGGTCAGCCAGGTGGTCGTGTCCAGCCTGCTGCGCAAACGCGGCTATGAGGTCATGGTTGCTGAAAACGGGCGCAGGGCAGTCAGTGCATACAGTGAGAACCCGGCCGCCGTGCAGCTGATTTTGATGGACTGCGAGATGCCGGAAATGGACGGCTTCGAGGCCAGCCGACAGATCCGCCGACTCGAAGCGCAATTGCAGCTGCGACCCGTGCCGATCATCGCACTGACCGCTCATGTGCTTGAGGAGCACCGCCGCGCTGGCAGCGAGGCCGGCATGGACGATTTCATTGGCAAGCCATTGGACAGCGAGCAGCTGTATGCTTACCTGGACCGGTTCCTCAACGCGCCGGTCAGCGAACCCGATCTGCACCACCCCACTTGATCCGACGCCGATGCTCATCCCTTACGACCAGCTCGAACCTGACACCCTGACCCGCCTCATCGAAGACTTCGTGACCCGCGAGGGCACCGATAATGGCGACGAGACGCCACTGGAAACCCGCGTCGAGCGGGTACGCCAGGCACTGCGCAAAGGCACCGCGGTCATCGTGTTCGATGTTGATCATCAGCAGTGCCAGCTCGCACTCAGGCGCGACGTGCCGAAGGAATGGCTGGAAGACTAGATTTCAGCTGAATACCCCGCCGTCACGCTCCCAGGCACACAACGGGGCCCACACGGCCTCGTTGTGCCATCCGCCATCAAGCACCCGCCCGCACCGCATTGCGGGCTGCACGGAATCGCCCCCTTCGCTCGCAAAGTGCCCCGGAAAGCTTTCCTCCAGGCGTGCGACTATCTCCGCGCTGATGGAGCGGCGGTTGGTTTTCGCTGATTGCCAGAGCCGAATACCCCGGCCATGCTCTTAGCTTTTTTGTTCTTAGCCAGCTGCGTATGGTGGCGCTAAAGCTGACCAGCTGAAAGCCGGTGGTTTAACCTAGTGATGGAAAATAAAAATACCCATACCGGAGATCCAGTACCATGAGCACCATCCCGAACTTTGCCATCCACCACGAACTGCATTTTGGCGACCGCGTCGTCCGTTGTTACCGGGACCGGCTGCCCAGCGTGCTTGCCTCGTTCCAGGCTTCCGTGGAGCGGGCCCCGGATGCGGATTGCATCGTTTGTGGTGACGACCGGCTGAGCTACCGGCAAACTGCAGACAGGGCCGATGCCATGGCCGGCCAGTTGCGAAACCGCGGTGTCCAGGAAGGCGACCGGGTGGCCCTGCTGATGGGCAACTGTACGGAGCTGGTCCTGTCGGTGCTGGGTATCCTCAGGGCCGGTGCCATCGTTGTTCCGCTGAATGCGCGCGAGCAGGCGCCGGGGCTCCGCTACATGCTGGAACACTCGAACGCCAGGGTCATCATTTTCAGTTCCGATCAGGCCAACAAGCTCCCAGCCCCGGACCGCCTGCCGGGTCTCGAACATCGGTTCGCGGTGGGTGAAGAGGTCATACACAGCGAGCCCTTTGATAACCTGATCCGGGTCGAGGGTTCGGATCTACCCCTACCAGACACGCGTGAGGAAGACACCGCGGTCATTCTCTACACCTCGGGCACTACGGGTACGCCCAAGGGGGTCATGCTGACCCACTTCAATATCATCCACTCGGTCATGCACTTTGAGCACACCATGGCCCTGGGCGATGGCGAGCGCAGCCTGCTGGTGGCACCCGGCAGTCACGTCACCGGTCTGGTGGCCAATGTGTTCAGCATGCTTCATGTGGCCGGATGCGTGGTGGTAATCCCCCAATTTGATGCCGTCCAGGCGGTGGAACTGATCGCCCGGGAAAAAGTGACCCACAGCGTGATGGTACCGGCCATGTACAACCTGTGTCTGCTGCGGACCAATTTTCGGGACCACGATCTCAGCGCCTGGCGGATCGGGGGCTTTGGCGGCGCCCCCATGCCGGAGATTACCATTGACAGGCTCCGGGAACAGTTGCCGAATCTAGAGCTGATCAATGCTTATGGCGCCACCGAAACCACTTCTCCGGTCACGGTCCAACCCCTGGGCGATGCTGGCCGGCACGCCGACAGTGTCGGTCAGGTTGTGCCCTGCGGTGACGTGCGGGTCATGGATGAACGTGGCCACGAAGTGGAGCCCGGACAGTCCGGGGAACTCTGGATCAGCGGCGCCATGGTCGTACCCGGTTACTGGAACAATCCGGAAGCCAGCGCACGGGAATTCACCGCCGGCCACTGGCGCTCCGGCGACATTGGTTCCATCGACGAGGATGGCTTTGTCAGGGTCTTTGATCGCAAGAAAGACATGATCAACCGGGGCGGCTATAACATCTACAGTGTGGAACTGGAGAACCTGATCACCGGCCACCCGGCGGTGGTTGAATGCGCCGTGATCCCCCATCCGGACGACGTACTGGGTGAGAAAATCCACGTGTTCGTGACCACACTGGAAGGCCAGGAACTGGCGGAGGAAGACATCCGGCAGTTCTGCCGGGAGAATCTGGCGGACTATAAGGTTCCGGATTATGTAACGCTCCAGGAAGAGCCGCTACCCCGCAATGCCAACGGCAAGCTGGTGAAAGCCAAGCTGAAGGAACTGATTGCCTGAGGCCATTGATACAGGGACTCAATCACCTCCGTGTATTTCTCATAGATCTTGCTGCGCCGAACCTTCAGGGTAGCGGTAACCTCATCGTCGTCATGGTCCAGCTCCTTGGTCAGCAGATAGAACCGCTTGACCTGCGCTACCTGGGGAAGCTGGTCGTTACCCAGCCTGATCTGATCGTGAATCAGCTCCTGGACCCGTGGATGCTCCGCAAGGCTGCGGAAAATTGTGTAGGTTACCCGTTCCTGTTCCGCCCACTTGGCCACGTTCTCGTAGTCGATCTGGATCAGGGCGGACACGTATTTGCGGGCTTCGCCGATGACGATGCATTCCTTGATGCAGGGGCTCGCCTTGATGGTGTTCTCACTTTCGATGGGCGACAGGTTCTTACCTCCCGCGGTTATGATGATGCCCTTGAGGCGGTCCACGATGCGCAACTGGTCGCCCCGCCACTCTCCCACGCTGCGCAGTCAGCCATTCCGTAGTGCGCCGGCGGTCAATGCGTCACTGACCACGGCGTATCTGCGCCCGGTGCCGACAGAGGAGCGCGCTTAGGCGCCGGCGGAAGGCCGGGCTTTCATGCGTTCGTGCCAAGCCTTGAGGCGAACCTGGTCATCCGCAATGGCAAGGCGGTTGACCTTGTTGAACTCGACCGTGCAGAAGGCGCTGACATCGGCAGTGGTGAGTTGGTCCCCCACCAGGTATTCGCGCCCTTCCAGATGCGCATCCAGCACGCCGAAGAATTTCTCCGCCTGACCCCGGCATTCGGTGCCCCATTCAGGGAAGCATTTCATGCGATCCTTGAAGACACCGCTTATGTGCTGGAATGCCATGCCGGTGGGGAGAAAGAAATAGAAATCAACCCAGCGGACCCACTGCTCGACCAGCGCTTTCTCCTTCGCATCCCGTCCCATCAGCGGCTTCTCGGGGTGGAGCTCTTCAAAATAGCGGCAGATCGCCATGGTCTCGGAAATGCAGGTGCCATCGTCTAATTCCAGCACCGGAACTTTCTTCATGGGGTTCTTCGCCGCGAACTCGGGGGTGAGGTTGTCGCCTCCCTGGAGGTCAATCTGGACGAATTCGACCTGATCGGTGAGCCCTTTTTCTGCAAGATACATACGAACTCGCCTGGGGTTAGGCGCTTGGGCCATCTCGTAAATCTTCATGCCTACTCCACTGTTATTTATTGTTAAACTCGGTCCGCTGATTCCAGCCCCGACAGCGATCCTGCTGCACGCCTTGTGGATTGGCAGAGAGGGCCGAGGGTTTGCTATCCCTACAGGCAAAACGGGCGAAAACGAACCGGCGGGTTCCTGTTAGGATGCCCATGATCGAGCCTAGCCCGTCATTAAGGTTCCGTCAAGGACGGCTGCGCTGAAAGGTGCGCGTACCTGAAGGCCCTCAAGGACAGAACCCGCCCAGGGCAATCGCACATAGATAATGATTCTCCGTCCGCCGTGTCTTGCTCCTCACCTTGTCCTTGAAGGCCTTGAGGCTCTTCTTGCGCACCCAGCGTTTCCCCGCCTCGACACGGTAGCCCAGGAAATTGAATCCCTGACCCCGGTCGGCAGTCCCCAATATGGGTCTTGTCGGGATGCAGGGTCAGGCCGTTTGTCGTTACCCATGCCTGAACATGGGCCAAAGCTTGCCGCCCCCCCGGGAAGGCGCCGCCGAACACCTGGAGCTTGACTAATATTCTGGGGGGCGGACGCTTACCGCCACTGCCCCTACCCTGACCGTTGCTATCACGCCCAGCCTGGGGATAGGGGTAATGCCGTGTTCCCATTGCGGGCATTGGCCTGGTTCCGGCAACTGTACTAAACTGTACAAAATCGTCCATTGCGACGATATCTAGTAATGGCCCCTTGTCATACTGTCTGGTCATCAATAGTGAAATGAACTACATGTGGGTCGCACACTTCAGATGCGACCCCAGATGGGCCTAACAGATGAGTTCCAGTACCACTCAGCAATTCGGCAAAATCGGCTACCAGACAGATTTTGATGTCGAGGGGCTGTTCAGTTATCTCAGGCAGCACTTTCCTCATCTCTCGGCATCAATTGAGTCCGGCGACCTGTCGTTAGTCCCCATATCCGGCGGCCAGTCCAACCCCACCTACTTCCTCACTGTTGGTGACCGGGAACTGGTGCTTCGCAAGGCGCCTGGGGGCGAGACCCTGCCGGGTGCCCATGCAGTCCACCGGGAATACCGCATTATGGATGCGCTGGCGGACTCGGACGTACCAGTACCAAAGATGGTGATGCTGGAGAACGATACCAATATCCTCGGTGCGCGCTTTTACCTGATGGAGCGCCTGGACGGGCAGGTGTTCCATGAAAGCATCCTGCCGGAACATTCCCCGGCGGACCGGTCTGAGATCTATCGCGACAAGGCGAGAATCCTCGCCAATCTCCACCGCGTGGACGTGGTGGAAAAAAATCTCCAGGACTACGGTCGCACCGGGTCTTTCTTCACCCGTCAGATTCACCGGTGGACTAAACAGTGGGAGCTGTCGAAAACCCGAGAGATTCCCGAAATCGACCAGCTGGCAAAGTGGCTGAAGGAAAACGATGACGGCGATGAAACGTTGACCCTGGTCCATGGCGACTACCGCATGGGCAATCTGATGCTGCACCCGAAGGAGCCCCGCATCGTCGGCGTGCTGGACTGGGAACTGTCGACACTGGGGCATCCCCTGGCGGACCTTGCCCATGCCACTGCCATGTGGCACATCACTCCGGAAGAGTACGGCGGAGTAATGGGAGCTGATCTCAAGGGCCTGGGCATTCCGGAACGCCAGCAATTCGAGGATATCTACCTGGAAGCGGCCGGCTTCAGCAACGGGCTGACCACCTTCCACCGCGCTTTTGCCCTGTTCCGCTGGGCCGTGATTTTTGAAGGTATCGCCAAGCGCGCGCAGTCCGGCAATGCCGCCGCCAAAAACGCCGATGCCGTAGGCGCTCTCTCCGTCACTCTGGGCCGACGTGGCGCCGAGTTGCTGTCCGGAAACAGGCTGCCAGGCTGACAGAAGGCATCCGATTCACCGGAGTAGGAGCAATCTGGCAACCGCAGGGTTAGTGGCCGGTTCGCTCTGTTTCACCGGGGCGGCTGGCGCCGAAACCCTGCGCATCTCATCCGGCATGGGACAGCAGCACTTCTAGGGGGAACTGAAGAGTCTGTCAGGCACTGATCTGGGCGCAGCGGCTCTGAAGGCCGTGTTGGAGCGGTCCCGTCTGGGCAGCACCGATGTCAGCGAGGTCATGATGGGCAATGTCCGGTCGGCCGGCCTCGGCCAGGCACCGACGCGGCAGGCGGCACTCGGCGCCGGGCTGGACCTGTCCACGCCCTGCACCACCCTCAGCAAGGTGCACGGTTCCGGCCCATGCTGGCCCACGACCTGATCACTCACCGTGGGCAATGCTGACATCATTGCCGGTGGTATGGAGAGCATGACCAACGCCCCTACCTGGTGCCCAAGGAGCGCAACGGCGCCCGCCTGGGCCACGCCGATATGCTGGGCCACATGTTCTTTGATCTGGAAGACGCCTACGACAGGGGCCGGCTGATGGATACCTTCGCCGAATCCTGTGCCGACCATTACTGCTTTACCCGGGAACAACAGGACGAGTACACCCGGCCTCGGACCGGGCGCTGAAAGCCACCGAAAAGGGGCGCTTCCGCAACGAGATCACGGCCGTGAATACCGGTCGCGGCCAGGTGGAGGTGGACGAGCAGCCTGGCAAGGCGCGGCCCGAGAAGATTCCCACCCTGAAACCGGCGTTCCGCAAGGATGGCACGGTAACAGCCGCAAATGCCTCGTCCATGTCCGACGGCGCCGCCGCCCTCATCCCGATGCGACAGCCCGAAGCGGAGTAGCGCGGCCTGACGCCGCTCGCCGCCATTCGTAGCCACAGCAACAGCAGCCACGCCCGGGCGCCTGAGTGGTTCACAACGGCACCGGCGGGCGCCATTCAGGGCCTGATGGAAAAGACAGGCTGGAATGTAAAGGAACGGAGGGTGGCGTGCCTAAGGCCTGCTCACTCCTCCGGGTCAGCAAACTTCGGCGCCCGCTTCTCCAGGTTGGCATACACCGCCTCTACCTGGTTGGCGCTGCCGATGATGCGGTCCTGCTCCCGGGACTCCTCCAGCAGGATACGGGCCGCGTCCTCCTTAGGAGTGATGGCGCTGTTCAGCAGCCGCTTCATGGCACGGATGGCGTCCGGGCTCTTGCCGGCGATGGTCTGCGCCATGGTCAGGGCCTCCTCCCTGGGATTGCCACTGACGTGGGTCGCCAGGCCCAACTCACAGGCTTCCTGGCCTGACAGGATACGGCCTGTATAGCACAACTCGCGGGCGATATCGGGACGGACCAGTTCGTTGAGCAACACCATGCCACCCATGTCCGGCACCAGACCCCACTTCACTTCCATAACCGCCCACTGGGAATCCGGTGTGGTGAAGCGGATATCGGCCCCCAGGGCCACCTGCAGGCCCCCGCCAAAGACCACACCGTGAGTCGCCGCGATCACCGGTACCGGCACCTCCCGCCACACCATGGCCACATATTGGGCCAGGTTCGAGTCGCCGTGACTACGGGGCTCAAGACCCTGGCCGCCGACGCCGGCACCGCCGCCATCGGCCATTTTCGCGAAGTTACCCATATCCAGGCCGGCACAGAAGCAGCGACCCTCGCCACTGAGCACCACGGCGCGTACGCTCGGGTCGTTCTTCAGTTTCTCGCCTGCGTTGGCCAGGTTGGTAAACATGCCGGTATCCAGCGCGTTCATCTTGTCGGCGCGGTTCAGGCGAACCTCGACCACGCCTTCATGTTCAGTGCGGATAACCTGTACGGTTTCGGACATAGTGACTTCCTCGGGTTAAGCAAGCCGGCTCAGGTAGAACGCTGGGCCTTGTCCTGGTTGTTCACGGAAGTAATGGCTTCCCGGGCCTGGCGCCATTCGTCATCGCCCCAGGCGGCCAGTGCGGTGAAGTTGGCCCCGTCTGCCTGGTACTGCCCGCCATCAATGGCGATGGTCTGACCGTTGACGTATTCGGAACCGGGGTCCAGCAGGTAGACGGCCAGGTTGGCCAGTTCCGGGTAGCGGCCCGGTCGCCCCATGGGACTGTCACCCAGGTCCATTTCTCCCAGGGGCCCCAGGCGTTTGGTCATGCCTTCGGTGGGAAACAGGCCCGGCGCGATGGCGTTCAGGCGAATGCCGCGGTTGCCCCACTCTACCGCAAGTGATTGTGTCATCGCATTAACGCCGGCCTTGGACATGGCCGAGGGCACCACGAATGGTGATCCGTTCCAGACCCAGGTGGTCACAATGGACACCACAGACGCCGGCTTGCCCTCTTCCAGCCAGCGCTTGCCGCAGCTCTGGGTCACCAGGAAACTGCCCCGGAACACGATATTGGCGACGGCGTCAAAAGCCCGGTGGGACAGATCCTCAGTGCGGCTGATAAAGTTCCCGGCGGCGTTGTTGACGAGACCAGTCAGAGCGCCGCCGTCCTCCCAGATTCTGGCCACCATGTCGTCAATGGCATCGGGGCTGCGGATGTCGCAGGGAATGGCGGTCATCTGGCCGCCATGGCGCTCCATCAGTTCCCGGGCGGTTTCCTCAAGCACATTACCTCGCCGGCCGCAGATGTAGACATGGGCCCCCAGAATCAGGCAGGCTTCGGCCATTTCCCTGCCCAGGCCCGTGCCGCCACCGGTGATGAGGATCCGCTGGCCGTTCATCAGGCCGTCACGGTACATCAGATCTTCTGCCTTCATGATTGTTCTCCTTCGGAGGAATAGTGGGGTTCGCGCTTCTCGAGGAAGGCGCTGACGCCTTCCCGGAAGTCATCGTCCTGTATGCAGAGGATCTGGTTGCGGTCCTCCAGCGCTACCACGGCTTCCAGGCTCTGGGCGTCTATAGCCAGACCCAAGGCTTCCTTGGTCAGCCGCAGGCCCAGGGGCGTGGCGCGCAGCATATCGGCCACCAGGCCATCGGCGTGCTCCTGAAGCTGCTCCAGCGGTGCCACCATGCTGGTGAGCCCCAGTTCCCGGGCTCTGTCGGCGACCATGAAGCGCCCCGTCAGCAGATACTCCGCGGCCGCCGAGCTGCCCACCATGCGGGGCAGAAAATAGCTCACCCCAACATCGCAACCACTGATACCCAGTCGGATAAACGCGGCGTTCATGCGAGCGTCCGGGGTCAACAGACGGACATCGCTGGCCAGGGCAAGCGCAAAGCCGCCGCCACTGGCCGCACCTTGGACAATGCTGATGATCGGCTGAGGACAGCGGCGCATGGCGACCATGATGTCCCTTACGGCTCGCTGCTCGTCCAGGGCACCGCCAACCCGAGGATTAATGGGGGTCTCCGCCTGCTCTTTCAGGTCCAGGCCGGCGCAGAAAGCCCGGCCCTCGGCGGCCAGCACCACCACACGAATGTCGCGGCGCTGGTAGAGTCCGGTAAAATAATCCCGCAGGGCGTGAACCAGAGGCCGGTTGAGGGCATTGAGGGCGTCCGGCCGTGACAGGGTCAGGCGGGCGACACCATCGGACTCAACAATGCTGAGGACGTCAGTAGCTGAAGCCATGGTTTCTATCCTCTGTTAAAAGTTTCCGGGCAATCAGCAGCCGCTGCACTTCGCTGGTGCCCTCGTAAATCCGGGTGATCCGGGCATCCCGGTACAGGCGTTCGACGGCGTAGTCTTCGAGAACCCCGTAGCCGCCGTGGATCTGGATGGCGCGAGAGCACACCTGCTCCGCCAGTTCGCTGGCGAACAGCTTGGCCTGGGATGCTTCCGACAGGCAGGGCTGGCCGGCAGTCTTGAGTCGGTCACCAGCAAACGGGCCGCATTCAGGCGGGTATGCATGTCCGCGAGCAAGGTGGCGATGCCCCGATGGTCGGTCAGGCGCACACCGAACTGGACCCGCTCCCGGGCGTATTTCACAGCCGCTTCAAAGGCAGCCCGAGCGACGCCTACGGCTTGCGCCGCAATGCCGATCCGGCCGCCTTCCAGGTTCGAAAGAGCGATCGCCAGCCCTTTGCCCCGCTCGCCGAGCAGGTTTTCCTCGGGGATACGGCAGTCGTCCAGGCTAATGGCGCAGGTATCGGAGCCACGAATGCCCAGCTTGTGCTCCAGCCGGTCCTCCAGGAGTGCCAGTTCACGCTGGGCGAACTGGCGGGCCATGTCCCGAATCATCCGCTGGTCTTCGTTGAAGTCGATGTCCTGCATGCTGGCGCTCTCTTGTTTTTATGCCTGCTTGGAATCTGACACAGCCCTTAACCGGTCGCCTCGTCGAAAAAGACGGAAATTCGCTCCGGCGTGCGTGGCCTCATCCATGGTGGTCATCCGCCATTGGGGGGACTTGTCCTTGTCGACGATCGGCGCCCGGATACAGGCTGCCAATCAACCCCAGTAACGAATCCGGGATCACATCAAGGCAACCGACAACCCGCCATCGACGACCAGGTTGGTACCGCTGACGTAGGAGCCCGCTTTACTGCACAGGTACAGCACTGAGTAGCCGATATCTTCCGGTTCCCCCAGGCGTTTCACTGTATTCTTCTCGACGATGCGCTTCTTGGTGTCAGCGTCAAAGGCATCGGCCAGTTTGGTCTGGATGACGCCAGCTCTTAGAAGCCCTTAGGGAACGCTGAATAAATCGGCGAGCAGGATGAAGTGGGCGGCATTCCGTCGCAAGGCGCACGGACCGCAGGAACCCGAGCCTATAGGGTATAGGTGAGGATTCCGACCGGGCTGGCACTCCAGCACCGCGCAACGCAGCAATCCGCCTGCGCAGACATTTATGCAGTGTTTT